>JBFEVY010000046.1:0-14987 GCA_041546665.1 Spongiibacteraceae bacterium
GAACCGGGTGGATGTGGATGACAGTACCCAGTCTGACCGCAATGTTACAACCTACTCAATAGCGGTGTACGACCCTGATTTGGAAAGCAAGCTCGCCGGTGAAATTAATTTTCTATCGGATATGGCGACAGAAGGGGGGGGGAAGGCTTTTAAAGTGACTGCCGAGAACCATGCCGGTTTGGCTGAAATTCTGCTGCAGATTTTCAATGAAGTTCAGGATGTGAACAGTGTATTTTCCTCGGCGACTTTGCCGGTCAGTGCGAATGCTCGGGGAACATATTTGAATCAAGTTTATATTGCGATGTTTCGGCCGGACAGTACTGCCAGCCCGCGTTGGAATGGTAACGTCAAGCAATATCAGCTGGGTTACGACTCGGGCGGCAATATTGTGCTCACCGATGCGACACAGAATCCTTCAGCTACGGTGACTTCTATAACAAACCCTATCACTGGAGGCATAGCCGGTACCGCGCAAAGCTTCTGGACAACCAATTCCCCCAAAGAAGCGGATAATACCGCGGTGGCAAATTGGCCTGTGGAGGGCTTCTGGAAAAACAGCCCTGAAGGCGATGCATTTATGCTGGATGCGCCTGACGGTGATTTGGTTGAAAAAGGTGGTGCTGGGCAAATGCAGCGCATTGACAATTTGACCAGTAGTGCCAGCCGAGTTGTGTATACCTGTAATACCACTGGGGGGTGTCCGACTGGCTCAACTCTGCCGTCATTCAGTACCGGTAACAGCACTCTGGCGACCAATCTTGACGCAATTTTGGGCGCTGCAGCTAGCGGTGGTACGGCGTCAATATCGGTGGGGCGGCGAGACACTAATGAAACAATTTCCATCACCAGTTGCAGTGGTCGGGGTAATAGTGTCACATGTGTGATCACCCACGACGGCAGCGGCGGAACGAATTTAGTTGCCAGTACTGATAAGGTGGTAATCGAGGGGGGCTGGAACGATACCAGCTACCTCAATACCAATAAATGGACCTGTACCTACGACGCGCCTTGCGCAATCACGGATGTAACCAGCACGACATTCACCATTAGCGGAAAAGATATAGAGTCGTTGGTCGGGGAGAGCTTTTCCAACACCGTGATAGTTGAGGTTAGTAGGGCAGCGCGAGTGTCGCAAACCTCCCATGGTCTGAGTGTAGGCGACCCGGTCGAGCTGGAGAACTGTACTATTTCTGACTCCAGCAATACCTACAATGCCTCTATTCTTCAGGGGAATGTCCTCGGTAGTGTCGCGGAAATTCCCGATGGAGATCACTACGTTTTAACCTTGGGGGACTATGTGCTAGCGGAAACCGCTGGAGTAAGCTGTAGTTCCAGTGCCGTGACCCTGAGCGCCAATAACTTGATCAACTGGATGCGTGGCGATGATATTGTGGGTAATGAAGCCAAGCGTGGACCCTGTCCGCCTGAGTTGCGCAACACAGACAGCACCAGTGCCGATTACTGCCCGATTTCGGTCAGGGGCTCGATTCATGGAGATGTGTTGCACTCTCGCCCTGCAGTAATTAATTACGGCGGCTCAACAGGCGTTGTGGTGTTTTACGGCTCCAACGATGGCCATTTCCGGGCAATAAACGGGAACCAGACCGCGGCTATTGGTAGTGTCAGGGCTGGCGGTGAATTGTGGAGCTTTGTTGCTCCGGAGTTTTTTGACAAGCTGGCAAGGCAGTATAAGGCCAGCCCGGTGGTGAAATACCCTGCGGTTGTAGATCCCAGTGCACAGAAGCGGGATTATTTCTTCGACGGTACTACCACCGTCTTGCAGGATAATCGTACCGGTACCTCCACTGCGGGCAAAGCGTATTTGTTTATGTCGGCGCGTCGGGGAGGGCGACTTATCTATGCCTTCGATGTAACGACGCCCACTGCGCCCAAGTTCCTTTGGCGGGTGACTGAGGCCGATATTCCCGAGCTGGGGCAGACATGGTCGCAGCCGAAGGTGACGATTATTTCTGGTCACGATAATCCTGTGGTAATTTTTGGCGCAGGTTATGATGAGGCCGAGGATGCAGAGCCAGCGCCTGCCAACGACAGCATGGGGCGTGGAATTATCATGCTTGATGCGGTCTCCGGTGAAGTGCTGTGGGCTGCAGTGCCGAGTTGTACTGGCATGACCCTCGCGACTGATGGTGCGGGTACGATAGGCCATTGCTTGGCGACTGCCGCGCTTACCCGATCGATCCCCGCAGATATCACCTTGATTGACCGTGATAGTGATAGTTATACCGACAGACTATACGCCGCCGATGTTGGTGGAAATATATGGCGTGTCGATCTGGAAGCCGACGGTATTGGTACAACTGATTTCTCTGAGGTGACCCTCACGAAACTGGCAAGTTTGGGCGGAACGGGTAACAACGCCAGGAAGTTCCTGTTCGGGCCTGATGTTGTGCCAACAAACAATTACGACGCGGTTGTTGCCGTCAGTGGTGACCGCGAGCACCCGCTGTATACGGCCGATACGACGGCAGGTTTGGCCTACAATGTCCAAGATAGCTTTTACATGATTATGGACAAGAACATTGGCAAATCTGTTGCGGCGGGCTTCACGACAATACAGCGCAGTGACCTGGTGGATCAGACGACCGCGCAGTGCGTAGATAGTAGTGGCAGTCCGCTGAGTTGCTCTGATGCGAACGCTGAGTCGCCCATTTACTTCAATGGTTCTGGGGCGACGGTCAAAGGGTATTTTATCGATCTGGCTGCAGGTGAAAAAGGGGTGAATGCTCCTCTGGCTGTAGCGGGGAAAGTGTACTTCGGTACCAACCAGCCTGATGTTCCTGCGGTGGGAAGTTGTTCCGCCAATTTGGGAAATGCCGGGGCCTGGGTTGTCAGTCTATTTACTGGAGACTATCAACGCCGTCAGTATGCAGGAGGGGGGCTGCCACCTTCGCCAGTTGCTGGTCTAGTAAGTATTCCTGATCCGAATTGCGGTGGCGATAACTGTGACTTGGAGCCGCCGCCAGTTCCGTTTATCATCGGTTGTGGGAAGCCGTCACCGTTTGACCCCTGTTTGCCAGAGTTGGACCTGTCAGACAAACGAAAACGCAGCTTCTGGTATTTCAAATAAACTGTAGTAGTTGACTGGCGCCCGGCGCTTCTGGCGTCAGTCTTGTGCAGATGGTGGGGGCTAGTCCCCCATATTGTATTTTTTTAGTTTGTAGCGAAATTGGCGAAAAGTGAGTCCGAGCATTTTTGCCGACTCAGTTTTATTCCAGCGGTTTATCTCCAGGGCCTCGCTAATGATCTGTTGTTCGATCTCAGCGAGGTAACCATCGAGGTCGCCGGTTGCAGCCTGAAGATGGGCGGCGGGACCACCGGTATTACCGGTTTGTGCTGTAGGTGGCTTCGTTACAGGCAAAGATAAATCCCGCTCTGTAATGGTGTTGTTTTCGCAGAGCGTTGCGGCGCGTTCAATAATATTTTCGAGCTCCCGCACATTGCCTGGAAAAGGGTAATCCTGCAGTGCAGCAAGGGCATCGCTGTCCAAATGTGGGGTAGGGATACTCCACTCCTGGGCGATCTGAGTCAGAATGAATTCCGCAAGCAGTGGAATATCACTGGCGCGTTCCCGCAGGCTCGGAACTTTCACTTCGATGACATTGATCCGGTAAAACAGGTCGTTGCGAAAATGACCGGCGTCAACTTCTTTGCTGAGATCGCGGTGGGTGGCGCTGAGAATGCGGACATCAACCGGGATTTCCTGATTTGAGCCGATGCGACGAATGGCCTTTTCCTGGATGGCGCGTAGCAGTTTAACCTGCATGCTCAAGGGCAGATCAGCGACTTCGTCGAGAAAAAGCGTGCCGCCGTTGGCGGCTTCAAACAGCCCCTCTTTATTGCCATAGGCGCCGGTAAAACTGCCCTTGATGTGACCGAAAAATTCGCTTTCTACCAGCTCGCCGGGAATCGCGCCGCAGTTTACCGGAATAAACGGGGCATCTGCACGCGGACCATTGGCGTGTATCAGGCGGGCGACGACCTCTTTGCCGCTGCCGCTCTCTCCGCTGATGTACACCGGGGCCTGACTGCGCGCCAGTTTATGTATTTGCTCGCGAAGTTGGCGAACGGTATCGGTTTCGCCCAGCAGACGCGTGTTTTTACTGCTGTCGATCCGCTTGTCATCGGGTGATTCCAGGCGCAGTGCAGAGGTGACCAGATTGCGCAGCTGATCAATGGCAACAGGTTTGTTAATGAAATCGAATGCCCCTGCTTTTAATGCCTCTACAGCCAGTTCGGTGCTGCCATAGGCAGTGAGTACGGCAACCGCGGTGTTCGGATGGGAACGTTGAATTTGGCGAACGATATCCAGTCCGGAACCGTCTGGCAGACGAATATCGGTGAGGCAAAGGTGCGTTTCGTTTTTTTGCAGCCACTGTATCGCCTCGGCAACGTCACCGGCGGCATGTGTTGCTACGCCCATGCGGCTGATGGTGATATCGAGCAATTCTCTAATATCGGGCTCGTCATCGACGATAAGAACCGTTTTTTCTGTCATTGATAGCGTGTTACGTCTGTTGGTACGTTTAGGTCTCGCTTAACAAAGAGCCCCTGTCTGGATGGGGGAATTGTAAGCGAAAACAACTTTCACCGCTGTCTGTTCGGCGGTAGAAAATATGTATCTGGTTTGCCAGGCAGAGCTCGCGGCTGAGATATAAGCCCAGACCATTACCCGTTGTTTTGGTGGTGAAAAAGGGTTCGAAGATTTTGTCTTCGTCTTCAGCGGCAATGCCGGGGCCGCTGTCGATAAGGTCGAGGATGATGGTTTCCGCACCTGGCGCCGCATGGATATGAAATTTCAGCTCTGCCCTGGAGTCAGCCCCGGTGCCGTGGCGAACGCCGTTTTCAGTGATATTGGCGATGACCTGCCGCAACTGACTCGGATCGACATTGACCTCGCAGCCTTGCGCCTCGTTGATCAGCTCAATTTTGCAGGCCTCTGCACCCTTCCAGTCGGCGATAAACTCCTCGAGCCAAGTGCCTAATAAAAAGCGCTGGGGTTTTGGGAGTGTGCCACGGGACAGCTCCAGGATGTTTTTTATGATGCCGTTCATTCTCGCCGCTTGGTTCAGAATGATACTGGCAAAACGCTTGTCGGCACTGCCGAGCTCGGGGCTTTCGCTAAGCAGTTGAGCCGCGTGGCTGATAGCGCTCAGCGGATTGCGAATTTCATGGGCGATACTGGCGGAAAACCGTCCCAGTGAAGCGAGCTTCATATTTTGCGCGCGTTGCGAGATCTTGCTGATATTCTCGAGATAAATCAGGTATTCGCTGTCCTCCTCACCCAGGTCCAGGCGAGTGATATTGGCCTGGATGTCCGCCTTGTTCTTTTTCAGAGAAACGATCTTGGAGGTTCGCTGTTGATCATCTCCGAGTTCCCTCAGCGGCAGAGGCGCATAGAGATCTGTTGGCGATTCCTGATAGGGAATGTCGAGCAGTTCGGCGGCGGCAGCGTTAAATAGGCGGATTCTGCCATCTGGCTGCATCACCACAATCCCGGTCTGCATTCTTTGCACAATGCGCTTATTGATTTGCGAAAGCGTTTCAATATCGCTGCCGCGGATATCGGCTAATTGTTCAGTTTTCGCGATTCTGGCGCTGAGGTAGCGGATGACAATTGCCGTGGTGAAATAGGCAACGCCGACCAATCCCGCAACCACAAATCGCTGGGTTTCTACTCTCTGGTTCAGTGTGTTGGCGGCGACCTCGGCAATGGCGGCGATACTGGCGAGTGAGGCAATGGATAAACAGAGCTGAGCCGGCATTGTCATACTCGCGGCACTGACGGTCACCACCAACAGTAGCGACAGACCTGACTCGGAACTCGCCGAGCAGTAACTCATCAGCATGACGCAGCCGACGTCGATAAAGAATTCGAAAAATAGCTGGGTCTCGTTGCAGTGTTCGCGCTGGGTGTAGTGGCGCACGAGATTGAGCAGCGCAAAGACCAAATAGGCGGTGGCGGTCAGCGAAAAGAGTCGTGGTTCGGTGCTGCCCAGTATTGATGATTTTGTTGCCAGCACGAAGGAGATGAGCAGGATCGACGCCAGCAAAAGGCGGTAAGTCGCGTAAATACGCAAAACCGCGCGCTGCTGCAATCTATCCTGGGAACTGGGTATCAACGTGCCACCGCCTTATTGTCTGATGCTTGACAGTGTAACCCAGCTCTATCTGCCACTAAAGGCGGGATGCAGCGGCGCAGTTTTGGTAGACTAGGCGCCTTTTTGACCGTACCGGAAAGTTGCCCGAATGAGTTCGTTGAATATTGTGATGGCCCAGATCAATCCCGTCGTGGGGGATATTCAGGGTAATACCGACAAAATTGTCGCAAATATTGAAAGCTGCCACAGTCAATATGCGCCCCAGATTATCCTTTTTCCAGAGCTGGCGGTAACGGGCTATCCACCAGAGGATTTACTGTTAAGAAGCAGTATTGCGCATCGGGTTGAGCGGGCCGTCAGCCGAATTGCGGCGGCGACGGCGGATTTTTACGTGATTGTGGGCTACCCGCGGCTGCGCGACGGCAAACTCTACAATGCCGCCGGAGTGTTTCATCGTGGCCAGTTGGTCAATGAATACTACAAGCAATGCCTGCCGAACTACCGCGTGTTTGACGAGAAGCGGTATTTCAAAGAGGGGACCGAGAGTCTGGTATTAAATCTCTATGGGGTTCCCACTGCGATCAGTATCTGCGAAGACGTTTGGGAACAGGGGCCCACCGCGGATGCCAAGGCGCGTGGGGCGCAGCTGATGCTCAATCTTAGCGCGTCACCGTTCCACGCGGGGAAACAGGTTGAGCGGGAGGCCCTGCTGGCTCAACGCGCCTGGCAGGGGGGAATGCCGATTGTCTACTGCAACCTAGTCGGTGGGCAGGATGAGTTAGTGTTTGACGGAGCGTCCATGGTGGTCACTGCCGAAGGGGAATTGATTTCCCGGAGTCCGGCCTACCGGGAAGCGACAACCTGCGTTACCGCCAACTGGGACGGCAATGCCTTGAGTTTTGTTGAGGCAGATGTCACTGATTTGAGACCCGTGCTGGAAGACATCTACGAAACCCTGGTACTTGGCGTGCGGGATTATGTACAGAAAAACGGCTTCAAGGGGGTAGTGCTCGGCTTGTCCGGGGGCATTGACTCGGCATTGACCCTGACCATTGCGGTGGATGCCCTGGGTGCGGATTGCGTTGAAGCGGTGATGATGCCGTTTCGCTACACCTCTTCAATGAGTCTGGAGGATGCCGAGAAGCAGGCCAAGACCCTCGGTGTCCGTTATCAGGTCATGTCCATCGAACCGATTTACGATAGTTTTATGGCAGCGCTGACGGACGAATTTGCAGGCCTTCCCGCCGACAAAACCGAAGAGAACCTGCAGGCCCGCTGTCGTGGTGTATTGCTGATGGCGATCTCGAACAAGAAGGGCTATTTGGTACTGACTACAGGTAATAAGAGCGAGGTGGCTGTGGGCTACTCGACTCTGTACGGCGATATGGCCGGCGGCTTTGATGTGCTTAAGGATGTTGCCAAAACCCGGGTATTTGATCTGTGCCGTTACCGCAACAGCGTTTCGCCAGTGATACCGCAGCGGGTTATTGATCGTCCTCCCTCTGCGGAGTTGGCTCCGGGGCAGAAAGATGAAGATTCTTTGCCGCCATACGATATTCTCGATAAGGTATTGGAGCGCTATATTGAGCGGGACGAAAGCGCCGAGGCGATTATCGCCGAGGGCTTTGATCGCGAAATGGTCTATCGCGTATTGCGCCTGGTCGACCTGAATGAATACAAACGCCGTCAGGCCGCGATAGGAACACGGATTACCGAAAGGGGCTTCGGGCGTGATCGCCGCTACCCCATTACCCAGCGCTGGCCGATTGGCGACTAGTGTCTAGTGTTAACAGGCCCTATGGGAATCGATATGAAAACGGCGCCTACTGGCGCCGTTTTTGGTTTGCTTATCTCGGTCGGAGCTCAAAGGTCGCCGCGGCTATCAAATTTTGGCGGGGTGTCGCGGTCGATCAGGCCGCCGCTGATTTTGTTGACAAATGAGCGCTCGCCATCGAGACCGACACTGCTGATAAAACGGCCTTTCTTGTCGAGGGACGAGTGATTGGGGTAGTTTTGACGCAGCACGGTCAGAGACTGCTCCGCCAGGTCATCCATACCCAGTAGCAGATAGGCCTGAACCATGACCGCAAGAGCGTCGGGTACGGCTTCGGTTTGCGGCATGTTTTCAATGACATAGCGGCCGCGGTTGGCCGCAGCAAGGTAGGCCTTGCGCTTGAAGTAGTAGTTGGCGACGTTGATTTCATAGCGGGCCAGGCGGTTGCGCAGGAAGACCATGCGCGCCCGGGCGTCATCAGCGTAAGGGCTGTCCGGGAAGCGTTGCAGGAGCTGGCGGAAATCTTCGAAGGCCTGGGTGGTCGAGCCGGGGTCCCGGGTGCTCATATCGGTGGGGAAGAAGCGCTCCAGCAGCCCCTCGCCGTCGGTGTAATTCGCCAGGCCCCGCATGTAGTAGGCATAATCCACTTTTTCGTGTTGTGGGTGCAGGCGGATAAAGCGATCAGCCGCAGCTACTGCTGCATCGGTGTCGCCGGCCCGGTAGTAGGCGTAAATAATTTCAAGCTGAGCCTGTTCCGCGTAGGGGCCGAAGGGGTAGCGGCTTTCCAAGAGCTGGAAGTTCTGAACCGCCAGTGAAAAATTCTTGCTGTTCAGGTAACCTTGCGCGGTTTCATAAATTTCCCGCTCGGTTAGTTGGCCGTCTTCACCTGGCTTGGGTGAACCCGCACAGCCAGTCACGATCAGACCGAAAAACAAAAGCGCGATAAACTTACTAGACAATTTCATTTATTGTTTCCAGATGGCGGTGGTGCCCCGACCCGGCGAGGGCCTGCTATTTAAACACAGCCCGGGGGGATGGATAAAGAAGCGGTCATGACAGAACGCATAGAACAACAGCAAATCGTACCCGATGAGCTTGATAGCGCAAGGTTTGACCAGGCAGCGAGCTGCTTGTTCCCGGATTTTTCCCGCTCGCGCCTGCAAAGTTGGATCAAATCGGGGGAATTGACCGTCGATGGCAACATAAAACGCCCGAAGGACCGGGTAGAGCGGGGTGAGGTGCTCAGCTTGCACGCGGAGCTGCAGGCAGAAGGCCGTTTTGAACCCGAGGATATTGCACTGGATGTGGTCTATGAAGACGACGATATTCTGGTCATTAATAAGCCAGTGGGGCTGGTGGTTCACCCGGGAGCGGGTAACCCGGAGGGGACGCTGCTTAATGCTGTTTTGAACCACTGCCCGGGTATCGATGCGGTACCCCGTGCCGGCATTGTGCACCGGCTGGACAAAGACACCAGTGGTCTGATGGTCGTTGCCAAAACCCTGCAGGCCCACAGCCAGTTGGTTGCCCAGCTGCAGGCCCGGGAAGTGCATCGGGAATACGACGCCGTAGTCATGGGGAGTATGACCGGTGGTGGCACTGTAGATGAACCTATTGGTCGGCACCCCCAGCACCGTACCAAGATGGCGGTGTTGCAGCATGGTGGTAAGGAAGCGATCACCCACTACCGTCTGCAAGCCCGGTTTCGGGATCACTGTCATGTGCGGTGTTTTCTGGAAACCGGCCGTACCCATCAGATTCGCGTGCATATGGCTTATTTGAAACATCCCTTGGTGGGTGACAGTGTCTATGGCGGCCGGCCTCGTTTGCCAAAGGGGGCCTCAGAAGCGCTGGTCACTGCCCTGCGCAGCTTTCCCCGGCAGGCGCTGCATGCCCGAAAGCTTGAACTAGAGCACCCGCGGACCGGCGATACCATGAGTTGGGAGGTGCCACTGCCCGAGGATATGGTGTCACTACTCGCCGTGCTGGCGGCTGAGGAAAAGCTGTAGTGCTGATCGCGCCGGATTGGCCGGTGGCAAACGGGGTGCGCGCCCTGTCGACGACCCGCTGCGGACTGCCAGACCTCGCTGGCGCTAGCAGCGGAGTGTTCGCCAGCTTTAATCTCGGCGATCACGTTGGCGACGATCCCGATGCGCTTGCAACAAATCGCGGGGCACTCCAGGCCGCCTGCGACGGGTTGGATGACATTGCCTGGCTGCGACAGGTTCACGGGATTGAGGTCGCAGACCTGACCCGGAGCACCTTGCAGCCGGGTCAGGAAGCCGACGCTGCAATCACTGCGACGCCCGGCATCGCCTGTGTGGTGATGACGGCAGACTGCCTGCCAGTGTTGTTTTGCGATACCGCCGGGCGCCAGGTGGCGGCGGCACATGCGGGGTGGCGGGGGCTATGTCGCGGTGTATTGCGCGCAACGGTTGAGGCCTTCGCGGTCCCGCCGGGTGAAATCATGGCGTGGCTGGGGCCTGCGATCTCTGCAAAGCATTTCGAAGTGGGGGAAGAGGTAAGGCAGACCTGCCTCCGTGAGTTTGCTGGGCCGGCACAGGCTGAGATTCTGGAAGCATTTGAACCATCGTCGCGACCGGGCCACTATATGATGGACTTGTACCAGTTGGCTCGCTTGCAGTTGTCCAGCTTGGGGCTGGCCTGGATCGGGGGCGGCGGCTTGTGTACCTTCGGTGACCCCGAGCAATTCTATTCCTTTCGGCGCGATGGGCAGTGTGGCCGGCAGGCCAGCCTGATTTATATCCCCAAGCCGGAATAGCGATGTTTGAACTTAAACGGGCGCGAGGGGCTTGGGTTTCCCGGTAACCCGTAGCTTGGCCTCGACGATGTCGAAAAGCGATGCGTCTTCCCAGAGTTTTAGCAGAACTGGAAGCGCGCCTACCCCTTCGGCACCGGCCGACAGGCCGTAATGGCGAATGGACTCGTCTACTTCTACGATATCCTCGAACTCTAGGAAGACTGTCAGCTCCTGGTAGGTTTTGCAGATTCTGATCAGGGCAACCAGGCACTTGCGTTTGGCTTGATTATTCAGCTGATAGAGAGAGTCCAACTGTTTGCGTCTTTTCTCCGCGCTATTCAGCAGTTGCTCCAGCTTGCAAACCAGCCAGCTCTTTTGTTGGGTCGCTTTTTGTTCGAGAGCTTGAATTCGATTTTCGAGTTTGGCGATGCGCGGTTCAAATTCTTCCAGGGTGCTGCGAATCTCAATAAGCGGCTTTCTAGCGTCCTGTTTTTGGGTGGGGTCTTTCTGCGCCTGGGGAATAAACAAATCGTCTTTGCGTTTTTCGAGCAAGGAAAAATAAGACAATAGCCGCAATTCCAACTCCTCCGCTGCGCGGCTTTGGCTGGCGGCTAGCTGGCTGGAAAAGTCTCGAATGTCGCTTGCCAGGTGTAATAACAGGTCACGGGTATAGAACAGCAGGTAGTCGTGGTCATCTGAGGTTTTGGCGGTGTGATTAATTGCGTGGGGTAACCTGCCGATAATATTGTAGGTCAGCAGTTGTTCATAGGTTGTCAGCCTGGTGGCGACCATTTTTTCCAGCTCAGTGCCGTCGGCCGGTAATTCTTGTCTTAGCAGCGGTTGTAGGGTGTCGCGGCGCGCTTGTTGGAAGCCGGCTACTAACTCTTTGATATCCTGGCAGATTTGTCGTTCAAGGGTGACGATTCGACTAATGCTCCAGGCGATGTGTCGGGTGATTTTTTCGGATTTGAGGGACGCCAACGGTACCGCCGCCACATTAAAAAATACCGCCCTCTTACCCAGCGCCAGGTCCTCTGTGACGAATCGGCGGGCGGAGAACGGGTTCATCTTGAGATTCTTAACCGGGCCGACCAGAAACAGGTGTTTCTCAGTGGCGGCGACATCGCATTGGCGCACCTGCGCCTCGTAGGCGATTACCCCATTTATAAAGGGGTGCGGGTGTATCTTGAGTTCTTCCGCCGTCAGGGTTCGAAAGCGGTATCCCAACATCTGGTGCTTTAAAAACACTTCAACCAGGTAATCCTTGACGATATCTGGAGTCAGTCCGCGGTAGTTGTCAGACAGTTTCAGGTCGGCTTCTCGGGTGACCCGAACGAGGTCGTCGAGAAAGGCTTTGCGTACCCGCAGCTTTTCTTTTTGCAGCGCCAGTTTGCCGTGGGTTTCGAAGCTATTAATCGTGCCAATACTGGCTTCCAGCAGGTCGGCGTATTCCGCCACATCGCAGACATTTTTTAGCTTAGTTAGCGCAATGCTCAGCCTAGCCATGACGGAGCCAAGTTGGGGGGCAAGAATTGTTGGCTTGATATCCTCCAGGCTGGGACGCCCGGCAAACAGCAAACGGTTGTTCTCTTTGTCCAGGCGAATGCCTTTTGGAGCGAGATGTCGGTTGAAGACATGTCTGCGCTGGGCACTGTCCAATTCCCTGAACAGTCTGAGTACTCGCCGGGACCAGTTGGGTTCCAGGAGCGGATCGAGGTTTTGCAGCTCTGCGGTGATCGCTGGCGGGATGCGAATTCGAGCGGGCCTTGGCGCGGTAGAGCGGGCCTGGATCTGTTTCGCTTTTTCTAGAACGGACTCAGTCATTCCCCCACTCCATGTCGGGTGCCACGCCACGGGGGCGGGGTTCTGTGAATTTGTCAAAATATAATCATATCTCGCTACGTCACGCAATTTACGGGTCTGAGAAACTGTGAAAGTTGTGATTTCTGTATCCTTCGCCGGCGTTTGACGGTGATTTTTATGTCCTTTTACAGCGTGGAGAGGAGGGTTTCACAGGCTGATCTATATCAAAGCAGTGTCGGTATTTTCCGCTACATTCCCAAGTGAAGGCTTGAAAGGGCGCGCAGAGCCCCCATTTTTATAACAAGTTAATCTGGGGGCGCCCTTGAGTGCCCCAGCAATGGAGAACCGCTGATGCGTATCGATCGTTTCACGAATTCATTACAAAATTCGATAGCCGAGGCTCAATCACTGGCCTTGGGCAAGGATCATCAATTTATTGAAGCCGCTCACCTGCTGTCGGCAATGATTTCCCAGCAGGGCGGGTCGGTAAAACCGCTGCTGTCACAAGCGGGCGCCAATATGCCTGTCCTTCAGCAGTCGATTGCCACCGCTCTGGAGCGGCTGCCGAGTGTGCAGGGCGGCGCTGCGGGCGAAGTGCATATTTCCCAGGCGCTCGGTCGCGTGTTGAACGTGGCCGACAAACTGGCCCAGCAACATCAGGATGCCTATATCTCCAGCGAGCTGGTGGTATTGGCGATGCTGGAGGCGGCAAGTGATATCACCAAGTTATTCAGCGAGGCCGGTGTCGACAAACAGCGGCTTGAACAGGCAATTGAAAAGGTTCGGGGAGGCCAGGCCGTGAATGATGCCAATGCGGAGGAGAGTCGTCAGGCCCTCGAGAAATACACCATAGATCTGACCGAGCGCGCCGAGTCGGGCAAACTCGACCCGGTGATCGGGCGCGATGATGAAATTCGCCGTACGATCCAGGTCTTGCAGCGCCGCACCAAGAACAACCCGGTACTGATCGGGGAGCCCGGTGTGGGTAAAACCGCCATCGTTGAAGGTCTGGCGCAGCGCATTATCAACGGCGAAGTGCCGGAAGGCCTTAAAGACAAGCGCGTCTTGTCGCTGGATCTGGGTGCCCTGCTGGCCGGCGCGAAGTTTCGCGGCGACTTTGAGGAGCGGTTGAAATCCGTCCTCAACGAGCTTGCCAAGGAAGAAGGTCGGGTCATTCTGTTTATTGACGAATTGCACACCATGGTCGGTGCCGGTAAGGCCGATGGCGCCATGGACGCGGGCAATATGCTCAAGCCGGCACTGGCGCGGGGGGAATTACACTGCGTGGGTGCCACAACGCTGGATGAATACCGGCAGTACATCGAAAAAGACGCTGCGCTCGAGCGTCGTTTCCAGAAAGTGCTGGTGGACGAGCCCTCCGAGGAAGACACCATTGCGATTCTTCGTGGCCTTAAAGAACGCTACGAAGTTCACCACGGCGTTGATATCACCGATTCAGCGATTATCGCCGCGACCAAGCTGTCGCAGCGTTATATAACTGACCGCCAGCTGCCCGATAAGGCTATCGATTTGATCGATGAGGCGGCCAGCCGTATTCGTATGGAAATTGACTCCAAACCTGAGTCAATGGATAAGCTGGAGCGGCGCCTGATTCAGCTGAAAATTCAGCGTGAGGCGGTGAAAAAGGACGACGATGAAGCCGCCCGCAAGCAACTCAGCCTGCTCAATGCGGATATCGAAAAAGTCGAGAAGGAATTCGCCGACCTGGATGAAATCTGGAAAGCTGAGAAGGCCTCTCTGCAGGGCTCCGCACAAATTAAAGGGGAGCTGGAACAGGCCCGACTTGATCTGGAAGCTGCGCGCCGTGCCGGTGATCTCAGCCGGATGTCTGAGCTGCAGTACGGTGTGATTCCTGATCTGGAGAAAAAGCTGGCCTCGGCAGATGCCGCAGAGCAGGGCGAGATGCAGTTGCTGCGAAACAAGGTCTCCGAAGAGGAGGTTGCCGAAGTGGTGTCGCGCTGGACGGGTATTCCCATCAGCAAAATGCTCGAAGGTGAGCGCGACAAACTGCTGCGTATGGAAGATGAACTCCACCGGCGAGTGGTCGGGCAGTCTGAGGCGGTGGACGCCGTGTCCAATGCGGTACGTCGCTCCCGAGCTGGATTGAGCGATCCGAATCGTCCCAATGGATCGTTCCTGTTCCTCGGGCCAACCGGTGTCGGAAAAACCGAGCTTTGCAAAGCCCTGGCAACTTTCCTGTACGACAGTGAAGACGCCATGGTGCGTATTGATATGTCGGAGTTTATGGAGAAACACTCCGTGGCTCGCTTGATCGGTGCACCTCCTGGTTATGTGGGCTATGAAGAGGGCGGCTATTTGACTGAAGCGGTGCGCCGTCGTCCCTACTCCCTACTATTACTGGATGAGGTGGAGAAGGCTCATCCGGATGTCTTTAACATCCTGTTGCAGGTACTGGATGATGGCCGCTTGACCGATGGCCAGGGGCGCACCGTTGATTTCCGCAATACGGTTATTGTGATGACCTCAAACCTGGGCAGCGATGTTATTC
>JBFEVY010000060.1:0-13793 GCA_041546665.1 Spongiibacteraceae bacterium
CACGAAAATCCGACTCGGCTGTTGATTGTGCCGCGTTCAAACCGGGTGGACTGCCAGGCGGTGATGAATCATCTGTTTGCGACCACCGATCTCGAGCGCAGCTACCGCGTCAATATGAATATGATCGGCATCGACGGTCGGCCCCAGGTGAAAAGCCTCGACAAGATCCTCGGTGAATGGCTGGAGTTTCGCCACAATACCACCCGTCGCCGTTTGGAATACCGGCTCGACAAGGTATTGGCGCGTCTGCATATTCTGGATGGCCTGCTCATCGCCTTCCTCAATATCGACGAGGTTATCGCGATCATTCGCGAGGAAGACAAGCCCAAACCAGTGTTGATGGAACGCTTCGGTATTACCGATATTCAGGCCGAAGCGATTCTGGAACTCAAGTTGCGCCACCTGGCTCGGCTGGAAGAAATGAAAATCCGCGGCGAGCAGGAAGAACTGGCCGCTGAGCGCGACAATCTGGAGCAGACCCTGGGATCGCCCCGGCGTATGAAGTCCCTGTTGCGCAAGGAACTGCTGGCAGTGGCAGAGGAGCACGGTGACGACCGGCGTTCGCCGCTTGTTCAACGCCAAGAGGCTCGGGCTTTTGCTGAAGATGAGCTGGTGGCCGCTGAGCCGGTTACCGTTGTGCTGTCAAAAATGGGCTGGATTCGGGCCGCTAAAGGCCACGATATCGATCCTTCCTCACTCAGCTACAAATCCGGCGATGGCTTTAAGCTCGCCGCACGGGGCCGCAGCAATCAGCAGGTCGTGATTCTGGACAGCACCGGGCGCAGCTACAGCGTGGCGGCGCACGGTCTGCCCTCGGCTCGGGGGCAGGGTGAGCCGCTCACAGGGCGGATTAACCCGCCGTCCGGGGTGGGCTTTGAAGGCATGATGATGGGCGCGGAGAGCAGCTACTATCTGCTGGCGACCGACGCCGGCTACGGCTTCTTTGCCAAATTGTCAGACCTCTACAGTAAGAACAAGGCGGGTAAAACGGCGATCTCCCTGCCAAAAGGCGCGCGGGTAATGCAGCCGGTGGGCGTGGATGACTTGGAAAACAGCCACGTCGTGGCAGTGACCAATGAAGGCCGCATGTTGGTGTTCCCGGCTACCGACCTGCCCATCATGGCGCGGGGTAAAGGCAATAAAATGATTGGCATCCCCTCGGCGAGGGTGGTCAGCCGCGAAGAGTACATGGTGGGCGTTGCGGTAATGCGTGAGGGCGATGCTTTAAAAGTGCTCTCCGGCAAACGCCACCTTTCCATGAAACTGGCAGAACTGGAGCACTATCTGGGTGAGCGCGGTCGCCGCGGTCACAAACTACCCCGAGGTTTCCAGAAAGTCGATGGGCTGGAGGTTCAGCGCTAAAAGGGACCGACATAGCGCCGCGTTAATGGCGGCGCTAGTTTTCCGAGGTTTGCGCGCCGCGACGCAGCGCGGATAAATCCAGCTTTTTCAACTGAAGTTGCTGACGTTCGAGCAGTTCGTCATAGGGCGGCTTCATCCCTCCTGCGCGCTGGCCGCGGTGGTTAACCCAGGCGTCTAAGCGTTCGTGGTTGCGGCAGTTATTGTCCAGCCAGGTGCCGGTGCCCTCTGCGGTGGCTGAATTCAAGCGGTCCAGGGTTTCGCATTCCATCGCGCGGCACTGCCATTTGTCACCTTCACAGCACACTCTTGCAATGCCCGGCCGGGCTTTAAATATTTTGTCTAGGGTAACGAATAAATTTGCGCAACACAGAGCGCGAAACAGTGGCGGGTCGGTGTCGTCCAGCTCGAAAAAGCGCAGGGTAACAGCGTTGTGGCGCTCAATAATTAATTCGCCATGGTAGAGTCGGGCGATGGCTTCGGCGCGGGCGATACTGGTTTGAACCTGCTCCTGAAAACTGTCGGGTGTCATCCGTTCCTTCAGTGTGTCCCATTCCTGCCAGTGACTGTGCAGCAGGTAATAGTCCTGAAAGCGCGAGGCATCCAGTTCCGCCAGTCGAATTTGCGGGTCGTGAATTTCCTGAAGCAGCTTTCCCAGATTATCGTCGGCGGGGTAGGGGTTGGCATCGTCCCGCAGGGGTTGTGCCAGACGACTCCGGGCCAGGTTCAGGTAGTCCTCCACTTTTCGAGCGGGTACCGCAACCAGTGCATAACTGAGTGCGCTGAGAATGATGGTGAGAATCAGCAGGGTCTTACCCAGGTCACTGATTTCCTCGCTGATCAGCGCCTGGCTCAGCGACAGTTCTACGGTGCCGAGCCCGCCGCCAGCGGTCACTTCTGCATGGTAGTTTAAGTCGTTATCGCGCAGCAGGCCCGATTCGGCGAGCGCATCGCCCTGGGCATTGCGGATGCTGCCGTGTACCACCAGGGGGTTGTCGGTATAGTCCTGCAGAATGGCCTGCAGGCTGAGTCGGTCGTTGCGCAGCAGAGCCTGCTGCGACTGCGAGGCAAGTTGCTCCGCCCATTGTTGGCCTATCAACTCCGTGGTATTCAATAGAATCTGCTTACTGGCGGTCATACTGCTGATCAGCAGTGTCAGGCCGGCGGCGGCGCAGATAAGCGCGGCGATAAAGCCGCATTTGACCGCCAGGGGCAGGCGGAGGAGTTGGTTTAGCATTGGATGTCGATCCTGCTGGTGTCCGTAATGATTAGGTGCCGAGTATAGCCAGTTGTGGTGGCAAATTGCAGTGTGCTATTGGGGCGTTCGCCGAGTGTCGGTACAATAGCGCCTTGGCCAAGGGGAAGACTTTGAACGAGATCATAATGATAAACATCGCGGGCGATGATCGCCCCGGTGTGACCAGCAGTATCACCGGTATTCTTGCGGATCACGACGCCACGATCCTGGATATCGGGCAGGCGGTTATTCACGACACGCTGTCGCTGGGTTTGCTTGTGGAAATGCCGGCGGGAATCGAGGCGGCGACGATCCTCAAAGATATCCTGTTCCGCTGTCATGCCATGGGTTTACAGGTGCGTTTCCTGCCAGTTACCGCAGAGAGCTACGGCCAATGGGTGTCGGGTCAGGGCAAGCAGCGTCATATTGTGACCCTGCTGGCGCGTAAGATTAGTGCCATGCAGATCGCCCGGGTGACGGAGATTGTGGCGCGTTATCAACTGAATATCGACCGCATTGATCGCCTGTCGGGGCGGGTGCCCCTTGAGGGTAACGAGGAAAAGACCCGGGCTTCAGTAGAGCTTTCGGTGCGTGGCTATCTTGAAGATCCTTCGGATTTTCGCCGCGAGTTGTTGCACCTGGCCAGCGAGATGGATATCGATATCGCCTACCAGGAAGACAGCATGTTCCGTCGCACCCGGCGCCTGGTGGCCTTTGATATGGACTCCACGCTAATTGAAGCGGAGGTGATCGATGAGCTTGCCAAGGCTGCGGGGGTGGGCGATCAGGTTGCCGAGATAACCGAACGCGCCATGCGCGGTGAACTCGACTTTACTGAAAGCTTCAGCGCCCGCGTTGCGCTGCTCAAGGGCCTGGACGAGTCGGTGTTGGCCGAGATTGCCGAGCGTCTGCCGGTAACTGAGGGGGCCGAGCGTCTGGTCACAACGCTAAAACGCCTGGGCTACAAGACCGCAATTCTGTCTGGTGGCTTTACCTATTTCGGGCACTACCTGCAGCGCAAGCTGGGTATCGATTACGTCTACGCCAATGAACTTGCTATCGAGAACGGGCGCGTTACCGGAGAGGTTCAGGGCACTGTGGTGGATGGCGCTCGCAAGGCGGAGTTGTTGCGGGAGATCGCCCAGCGGGAAGGGATCGACCTGGAACAGTGTATTGCTGTAGGTGACGGTGCAAACGACCTGCCTATGCTCAGTATTGCAGGCCTGGGAATCGCGTTTCGCGCCAAGCCCATTGTCCGCGCCAATGCCAAACAGTCCATTTCAACACTGGGGCTCGACAGTATTTTGTATTTGCTGGGTATCAGTGACCGCCTGACCAATCAGTCGGGCAAATCCACGCCGGTTTAGTCTAAGCCGGCGTAGGCCCGAACTGGGCCTAGCTGAAGGCGGAAAACTCGTAATCCATACTGGGCAGCGGTTCGTGGACGTAGCTGCCTTCAATAAAGTCCGGCCCCAATTGCCAAAGTGCAGCAAGAATGGATGCACTGGTGACGTTGGGAATCAGGATGCGGCTGTTCAAAGTGCGGGCGAGTTGGATGAAGCTGCGAATATCCTCGCTGCTCAGCGAATCGCTCTTTCTCGCGCCGGGTTTGACCAGGGAGGGGCCAATTTGATGAAGGAATTTGTTCCCGCCCTCGTAGCGGCCAAAATTTCGCACCGAGATACCCAGGCCGAGCTCGCTGACTTGGCGGCTGAACTCAATGGCGGGTTTAAGGGAGTTCGCAATACTCTCCTCGCTGAACTGCAAGGTCAGTGAATGATCTGCCAGGCCGGCGGCCTTGAGCGCAACGCCGAGCCAGGCACAGAACTCCACGTCGTGAAATACATTGCTGCTCAGGTTGATGACCAGCTTGGTGTTTTCATCGTTGAGTTGCTTTTGCGCCAGTAACCGGGTCGCTTCAATGATAATCCAGCGGTCCAGCTTGTTATTGAGCGGGTCGCGTTCGATCACACGCATCACCTCGCCGGCGGTTACCTCGCCCTCTTGCCAGTTTTTGATGTCGAGGAAAACTTCATAGTGATCGCCCTGGGCATCGCCCAGATTGATCATGGGTTGGAAAAGTAAGCGGAAACGCTGGTCGGCAAACGCCTCCGAGATCATATCGTCGATGGACTCGTTGCGGCTTAATTGCTGGCGTTCCTTGGTATAGATTCCCGCGCAGTTGCCTGTTTCTCCGCTGATTTGCGTGAGATAGCCAAAGCAGCAGGACAGGGCCTCGTTGGCGTCGGGCGCCGTTAAGTGGTTTATCGGGAAAATAGCTGCGCTCAGGGTGCACTGAAGTGATTTTTTGTTGATTTCGAAAACCTGAGTTTCAGTGGCCTGAAGCAGGTCTTCCGCTTGCTGCATTGCTTCGTTGCTGGGCATGTGACTGGCCACTACTGCAAACATATCGTCGGCAACCCGGCCAATATGCTGGTATGACAGGCGTTGTTGAACCTGTTGGCCCACCTGTTGCGCGAGCTGCTCGCTACCCTGCAGGCCCAGGCCCTGACGGTGACGAGCGAAATGGTCGATGGCCACCAGCATCAGTGCGCCGTTGCTATTGCGCTGGTGCTCCAGAAAGTCCTGCAACTGGCCGCGGAAATGATTGCGATTCGAGAAGCCTGTGTTGGCGTCGAGTTGCCCCTCGTTGGCATTGGTCTCGCCACTTTGCAAGGTAAGCTGGATGCATTTCTCTCCGTCGTAGCTGGCGTTGTCGCAGCACAACAGAGTGGTGAATTCGCCGCCGTCACCCTGTACAAAATTGAGTTCCAGGCGTTGCTGGTCGGGGCTTTGTGCCTGCTTTTTCAGCAGGTTTTTAAAGCGCTCCTGATCTTTGTTCGCAAGCAAGTCGACGATGGGAAAACCATCGAGTTCTTCAATGCCCAGGCGCTCACAGAATTGAGGGTTGGCGTGAATGATCATGCCGTCGGTGATGTAGCACACCGGGTCGCTGTGGTCGCTCAGCAGTAATTCATTGCGCTGCCGGGCTTCCTCTAATGCGGTTTGTAACTCAGTCATTTCCCGACGGGTTTGCAGCGCGGCAATCTCGCGCAACGCGGCCCGGCAAAGGTGGTGGAGTTCGTGGTGGGCAAAGACACCGGCCAAATCCGGGTCGCCAATGGCGTGATCAGCGGCGCCTTCCGACACCATAAGAATGGGAATGCCGCTACCAGACTGGGCTATGCTGCGACTGCACTGCTCCAGGCTAAGATTCTCAGTACGCTCATCGAGGATGATCAGGTGCCACTCGGATTTGCGCAGTGCCTCATCGAGCTGGGCGTTATCGCTTATGCGCTCGGTATGGGTGACCCGGCCGGCCTTGCGAAATGCCGTAATAATCTGTTCTGAATCGCCATCGCTGAGGCCGATGATCAGTAGGTTGATGGCGGGGTCGCGAATCATAGTCTCTCGTGTCTATTTTCAGCCGCAAAGTCGTCCTGCCGGCTCGGTCGTTGTGAAATATTTTTTGTCTACAGTATGTCCCAGAGTTTATTAAACTCACTACTGTCGTCGTTAAAAACTGCCAACTGATCGGCGGTGCTCGCATTGCGAGGCTGGATTGGCTTGTGTGTTTCCTGGTAGGTAAACAGCTTGTAAGAGTTCGAATTTGCCAGCAGCGTGTCCAGCTTGATGCGGATTACCTGCATGGTGTCTTGTAGCTCAAGGGTCTGGCCTTCCGAGAAAACCGCGAGATTGGTCAGCAGGATACGCTGCGGAGCGGCTTCGCTTTCCGGCGGCAGCAGAAAAGCGCGTTGAAAGTCTCGGGTCGGCAATCCTGAACGCACAACCCTCGCGCTGCAGGGGGTGGTGGCGTTGGCAAAAATCTCAATGCCCATCTGGTGGGTGTCTTCACTTTTTAGCCAGCGCACCGAGGCCAGGCGCCAGTTCAGCTCTCCCGTGTTGACGGCCACCACTTCTCCGGTGCGGATTTTGTTCTGTGCGTTGTTTGGCCATTCCAGACGATAGCCGATGGCGCTTTGGTCCAGAGCGCGGGCGCGAATATATTCATACTTTTCAGGCGCACTGGCGGTATTGTTTTCAATCGGCAGACTGTAATCGATATCTTCGATATGAACCGGAGACTTGTTGACCCCAAATTGGAAGTGCTGGGCTTTGTCCTCGTCACTTTCACGGGTGTCGTCGCTGCCATTGCTGGCCCAGACATCAATGCGACCGGTAATGTAATTTTCGGCGCCGGGCGTTTGCGCTTCCTCGGTTTCCTGTTGAAACAGTTTGAAGTCGGTCTTGTGGGAGAGAAAGTAATGGCTGGCATTCATACCCACAGCCAGCAGTGCTGTTTCATTGCAGGGGGTGCGCTCGTAGGCTCTGACTGACGCCGAATTCCAGGCGTTGCAGAGTTGCTCAAGAATGGCATCCGGCAGCTGCAGACCAATACCTGGGGCCTGGCTGTCGACCTCGGCTTTCAATGCCTTGGGGCTCAACCTGAGGTTTGAAATATCGATCCCCAGCCAACCGCTGTCGTAGTTCTCCTTGCAGAGTTCGCGGTATTGCGGAGGGGCATCCTCATGCGGGTTCAGGATGAAAATGCAGTGCTCAAGCTCGTTGTCCTGCAGCAGTAATTTTTTGCACCAGAAGCGTAACCCCAGCGAAATTTGCTCGATATAGCGTTGTGGCATCTGATGGGTCTGACTGCAGGCCAGCATCAAAGGGTGCAGATAGCCGCGCAGCACGTTGCTTTCGCCAAAGCGCTCGTCTTTGACTTTGATCTTTTCAATTTTGCAGTGGGTGGCGGTCAGATAGATTTGGTGAAGGTTGAACCACAATTGCGGGTGCGGTTGCCGGTAGAGCTTATAGCTGCGCAGCAGAATGCAGGTGAATTCGTTTAGGGCCTGATACAGTGATTTGGCCATCGCCTCTTTGGGTTTGAGCAGGCGGCTGGAGTGCTCCAGCTCGACAAAGGCCTGACAGTATCCCAGCGCCAGATGGAGGTGGAGCGAATCCGCGAGCTTGACGATTTTTTCCGCTTTTTCCGGAAGTACTATGGGTTGGTTGGTGTAGTACTGGGCCATGCCCTGTGTGGCGTGATGGACAGCCGGCGCCACGGTGGTCAGGATATCGAGTCGCGCCTTGGGTTTACAACTGACGTGCGTCAGCTCCGCCAGTGCCGTGTGGAGCTGACGGGTGATTTCCCCAAGGTTCGCTTTTGGCAGGCCGTTGGTCCACTGGCGGACACTGTCGGCGTCCAGCTCAAACAGGCTGTGCTCTCGCTCGCTTGTTTCGGGCAATGGTATGAGTAAGCTCGAAGTTTTTGTCATATCTGACCATCATTGTGCCCGCGGTAAAGCGGGTTCAATATCCGTATTAACCCGTTGTTTCTACATGCTATTCAATCATAGTGCAATAGGCGTTTTGCTGCCTTGCCCCGGAATTTCGCGTACCAGCCGTGGCACCAGGTAGCCCGGCAGCCGTGTTAACAGGTCTGCGACCAGGGTTTTCGCGTCGCTTTCAGTGACCTCGAAATGGCTGGCGCCGCGTACATGATCCAGAAGGTGCAGGTAATAGGGTAGCACTCCTGCGGCAAACAACCGTCGGCTTAATGTTGCGAGTGTGCCGGCATCGTCATTAATTCCCCGCAATAATACGCTTTGGTTCAACAGAGTGACGCCCACCTGTTTGAGTTGGGCCAATGCCTGCTCGGTGTGCGTGTCGATTTCGTTGGCGTGGTTGCAGTGAATCACCATCACCGTCTGTAGCCGACTCCTTGTCAGTATAGTCAGTAACTCGGGGGTGATGCGGTGCGGCAGCACCAGAGGTTGGCGGGTGTGCAGGCGCAGGGTATCGATATGGGGAATGTCGGCGATCCGGCTGATCAATTGTTCGAGATAGCCGTCGTTGGCAGCCAAGGGATCGCCGCCACTGAGTATCACCTCGTGAATATCCGGGCGCTCGGCAATATAGTCCAGCGCTCGCTGCCAGTCGGCCCGGCTGGGGTTGTTGTCCTGATAAGGGAAGTTGCGCCGAAAACAGTAGCGGCAGTGTACCGCGCAGGCGCCGGTGGTGATCAGTAATACCCGGCCATTGTATTTGTGGATGAGGCCGGGAATGGGGTTGGTGATTTTTTCGGCTAGAGGATCGTCGCTGTAGCCGGGGCGCTCCAACTGTTCGGCGGCTTGCGGCAGGATTTGCAGGAGCAGCGGGTCATGCCAGTTACCCGGTTCGATCTTGGCCAAAAAGGCCTCGGTCACCCTGAGCGGGAATTGCCCCAGAGCTGCGGCGATGTCGGGTTGCTCGGCGGCGCAGAGCCCCAGGCGCTCCAGCAACGTTGCGGGGTCGCGAATCATTCGCTGCATTTGCTCTTGCCAGCTCAAGGCTGACCAGTCCTGTGCCAGGGAAGTCTGCCAAATTGGGGCATTAACGGGTATCATTGTGGCCCTTTGAATTTACCGTGACTGTTTTTGCTGCTGAGGTTAAACATGGCCAGCTATTCTACCAATGAATTTCGTTCCGGACTGAAGGTAATGCTCGACGGCGAGCCTTGTTCGATTCTCGACAATGAGTTTGTTAAGCCCGGTAAAGGCCAAGCCTTTAACCGAGTCAAACTGCGCAACCTGAACTCCGGGCGGGTATGGGAACGTACCTTTAAATCGGGCGAAAGCCTTGAAGGTGCCGATGTGATGGATCACGAGATGGAGTACCTGTATAACGACGGCGAATTCTATCACTTTATGGATCCCAGTAATTTCGAACAAGTGCAGGCCGACAAGAAAGCGGTTGGCGACGCTGCGCAGTGGCTGAAAGAACAGGATTTGTGCACCGTCACTCTGTACAACGGTTCGCCATTGTCAGTGACGCCCCCTAATTTTGTCGAGCTGGAAATTGCTGAAACCGATCCCGGCCTGAAAGGCGACACCGCCCAGGGTGGCACCAAGCCCGCCTACCTGAGCACCGGTGCGGTTGTAAAAGTGCCCCTGTTCCTGAACCAGGGCGAAGTTATCCGCGTGGATACCCGCAGCGGTGAATATGTCAGCCGGGTGAAAAGCTAAACCTGAATGGAAGACTGGCGCCCAAGCGCAAGCTGGGAGCGGCTGCAACAGCGCGCTGCGCTGTTGCGCGAATTGCGCATATTCTTTGCCGCGCGCGGGGTGATGGAGGTGGAAACACCGCTGCTCGCCTCCGCGCCGGTTACCGATCCCAATATTGATGCCATTTCCACCGAGCATCCCGCTGGTGGCCACCAGCTACTATGGCTGCAAACCTCGCCGGAATTTGCCATGAAGCGCATGCTGGCGGCGGGTAGTGGACCGATTTACCAAATCTGCAAAGCCTTCCGCCGCGGCGAGCGCGGTGCCCGCCACAACCCCGAGTTTTCCATGCTCGAATGGTACCGGCCGGGCTTGAGCCTTGCAGAATTGATGGACGAAGTGGTCGCGGTGATTCGTCTGGCGGTGGGCGAGGTTGAGGTGGAATACCTGAGCTATCGCCAGGCCTTTGAACGCCATCTTCAGATCGACCCGTTTCAAGCGGAACTCGAAACATTGCAGCAGGCGGCGGCAAATCACCTCGATTTAAATTTCGACAGCGATGACCCGGATCTGTGGTTGCAGTTGCTGATGTCTACGGTGATCGAGCCGGCCTTGGCAGCGGACCGCATTACCATTATTGGCGATTTTCCCGCCTCACAGGCGGCCCTGGCCCGTGTTGAAAACGATGAGCACGGTCAGCCGGTGGCACGACGTTTTGAAGCCTTCTATGCGGGGATGGAGCTGGCCAATGCCTACGATGAACTGCGCGATGTCAGTGAATTGTTGCGGCGGATTCGTCGCGACCATGTGCAGCGCGACAGTGCAGGCCGGGCCATGCCGCCGATCGACCGCCAGTTGCTAAAGGCCATGCAGGCCGGTTTGCCGGAGTGTGTCGGGGTGGCCATGGGGCTGGATCGCCTGGTGATGCTGGCCAGCGGTGCCACGCGCATCGACGAGGTGATTGCGTTTCCCATCGAGCGCGTTTAGCAAATCAGCTGGCTGCTTGTCGGGGCGGTGTTTGCCGCCCCTTTGGATCTTCGAGTCGAGACCTGAGTCCAGGCCTTAGCGCTTGCGAACCACCAGGCTGCCAATCGAATAACCTGCGCCAAAAGAGCAGATCAGACCGTGGTCGCCGGACTTCAGGTCTTCGTGGTGCAGGTTGAAGGCAATGATCGAACCCGCTGACGCGGTGTTGGCATAGCGGTCCAGAACTACCGGTGCCTCTTCGGGAGAAGGATCGCGGTCCAGCAGCTTGCGGGCAATCAACACGTTCATATTTATATTGGCCTGGTGCAACCACCAGCGGCGAATATCTTCAATTTTTACACCGCAGGACTCGATATGAGTGGCAATATGCTCGGCCGCCATCGGGCAGACTTCTTTGAACACCTTGCGGCCCTGCTGATGAAACATATTGTGCGCGGCCATCGGGGAGTCGTCATTGGTGTTCATCAAATAACCAAAGCCGGAGCGGATATTGTTGGAATAGCTGGTCACCGCCTTGACGCCCAGAATGTCGTAGCTGTGGGCGGAGTTACAGGTTTCTGCCTTTTCGATAACGGCTGCGGTGGCCACGTCGCCAAAAATAAAGTGGCTGTCGCGGTCGCGATAGTTTACCTGGGGGCTGGTCAGCTCAGGGTTGATTACCAGTACCGCGCGGGCGGTGCCGGCGGTAACCATCTCCCAGGCCCGTTGCAGGGCAAAGGTGGCTGCTGAACAGGCTACCAACATGTCAAAGCCAAAACCTTTGATCCCAAGTTCGTTTTGAACTTCAATTGCAATCGCGGGGTAGGAGCGCTGGGTGTAAGCGCAGGACACGATGACGGCGTCAATATCTTCCGGGCTTTTGTTGGCGGCGGCCAATGCTTTGCGAGCTGCGGCGGTGGCAATCTCGGCCTGGTCACTCAGCTCTTCCTCTGCGCGGCGTGGAATGCGCGGCGTCATGCGGTCGATATCCAGCACACCGTCTTTCACGTAGATGTAGCGCGATTTAATGCCAGAGGCTTTCTCGATAAATTCGGCGGTGGAAAGCGGCTTGGCTTCCAGCTCCCCCAGGCTGATCGCGCTGGCGTGGGCGGTATTGTATTGGGTGGCGTAAGCGTTATAGGCCTCTACCAGTTCTTCGTTGCTAATGCTGTGTTCCGGTGTCCACAGACCTGTGCCACTGATGACCACTTGGCTGGATGTCATGGTGTTCTCCCCGTAAAAGTTCTGCGGGGCACATTCTGACGCAATCATGTAGGAAGTGCTAACTTTTGTTCGGGCAATAAGCCCTTTTAATGACGGTAACTCAGGCCAATACCCACTGCGAGTGTGTCGTTCAAATTGGCTTCAAATTCGGTTTTGCTGCGATACATCAGATTGAGGGGTAGCGACAGGTCTCCCCAGCGCCAGGTCAGTGTAAAACGCATAACTTCGTGATCCAGTCGCACGGGATCGCGGTCGTAGCGGTAGTAGTCGGTGCCAAAATCTGCGCGCAGTGAACGGCTGTTTTTTTGTCCCCACTCGGGGTTGGTCAGTGTGGCGCCGATGGCCCAGCCATAGCGTTGGTAGCGGCCACCGTCGATCACAAAACGGTTGGGGTCGTCGTCGCTGAAGCCCAAGCCCAGAGCCTCGCCCGGTAGCAGCTGGCCCAGCAGTAGATCACCCAGGCCGGCGGCCAGGGGCGGCAGTTCAATACTCAGGTCAGCTATGTCGCCTTGTTCATAGTAGGCGGCGATGCCGGCGCCATGTTTGAGCAGCCAGCTTTCAGACCAGCGGGTATAGGCATTCAGGCAGTCTTCGCCGTTGCCCAATTTTGCGTCGCAGCCGGAAAACAGTTTCAGCCAGGTAAGGTTGATCAGCCCGCTGCTGAAACCCAGTCGAAAACTGGAGGCATCGGCGCCGACCACATCCTCGCGCTTCAGGCGTTTAAACTGCAGGTCGAGCTGGGGCTGGTTGTGGATGAATTTCCAAAATTCGTTGAGTCGGGCGTTGCCAATGCGACTCCAGACGAGCTCCTCCGACTGATGCAGTGCCGCGGTGGCTATTGCCAGCGCGCGGCGGTCGGTTGCGTTGTCCAGTTGTAACAGGGCGGCGGCGTCGCGCTGGTTTTGCAGGTCCCGGGACAGGTTCAGCGTTTTGGTCAGGCGCTGCCGATCCGCAAGGTGGTCCTCCAGCTTGCGACCGAAATACGGTCCGTTCACGCTGACATCAATCGCAACGTAATAGTCATCGCCGAAGTCGAGGCCGCCTTCCTTGGCGGTCAGCAGTTGTGCGCGGCCCTCTTCGGACAGGCGTTTTTTCAATATCGGGTTGAGCTCGGGCAGCGGCGTGGCATAGGTGGTCAGGCGCGGTTGCAGCCAGCCGAGTTCCGGCAGCGCGATGCGATAACCAAGGGTCTGGGGTTCTTCCAGGTCTTCAATATGGATCAGGGAGTCCAGCGCGGTTTCGGCAAAATTCTGTACCACGCCGGTCAGAGCCGGGACGCCCAGGCCAGTGGCGACATTGTCCAGAGCCTGGCTCAGCCCCTGGTCGAGTTGTTGTAATACGCCATCGACCAGTGCTTTTACGGGGGGCTGAGGAGTGTTCGTTGCGGGCTCCCAGTTGGCACTGTTGGTTAAATTCAGCGTAATTGCCGGGTGCACTAGCAGGGCATTTAGGCAAGACAACGCCTTTTTGTCGGCCTGACATTGCGGCTCCCTGTCCATCATCGTCGCAAAGGCGGCGGCCTGTGAGGGCAGTGATCTGCTGCGAGCCTGGTCCCGCCAGGCGGTGGCAAGGGTTTGAAGCGGGGTAGTATCGTCTGTTAAATCGCCGACATCGTGTTTTGGCGGCAAGGCCAGCGGCTGCGCGGCCAGCTTGGCGGCAAACACTAGTGCGGTGATGAAGGTACCCGCGCTAACAAGGCTAGACCACTTCATAGAACAGTACCCTCCGGGTCGCCTGGTTCTTTTTTAACGACAGGGTTAAGGCCGGGCCGATGGGGGTGTTATCGGCATCCCGGTAAGCCTGAATCTGAATTTTGACCGGGCTGTTCTGGCTGATTACCGTCAGGGTAGTGGACTCGCCGCCGCTGCCAACATTAAAGCTCACCGGAACTCCCGCCTTGTGCCAGTCGGCGTAGTTTTTCTGAATGACCTTGTCCACCTTCTCCCAGCCGAATTCGACAATGGCATCGGTTGGCATATTGGCCGCGCCGGGTTTGGGTTGCCAGGCCTTGAACCACAGGC
>JBFEVY010000403.1:0-2590 GCA_041546665.1 Spongiibacteraceae bacterium
CTCCAATGACAACTACCAGTTTTCCGGTGGTCTTCACGGTGTGGGTGTGTCGGTGGTGAATGCCCTGTCCTCGCGGCTGGATGTGACTATCAAGCGCGGCGGCGAGGTCTATCAGATTGGCTTTGCCGACGGCGACAAGGTATCTGACCTGACCGTGATAGATACCTGTGGCAAGCGCAATACCGGCACCACGGTACACTTTTGGCCTGACCCGAAATATTTTGATTCGGCGAAGTTCTCCGTGCGGCGTCTCAAGCACGTGCTGCGGGCAAAGGCGGTGTTATGCCCGGGGCTCAGGGTCGTCTTTGAGGACCTCACTGGAGAGGAAAGCGAGGAGTGGTATTACGAGGATGGTCTGACCGACTATCTCGCCGGCCACACCCGGGGCTTTGAAACTCTGCCAGCGACGCCTTTTGTGGGGCATTATGCGGGTAACACTGAAGCCGTAGACTGGGCAGTGCAGTGGTTGCCCGAAGGCGGTGAGTTGCTTACCGAATCCTACGTCAACCTGATTCCGACCGCCCAGGGCGGCACCCATGTGAACGGGTTGCGCAGTGGCCTGCTGGATGCCATGCGCGAGTTTTGCGAGTTCCGTAACCTGATTCCGCGTGGGGTGAAGTTGACCCCGGACGATATCTGGGAAAAATGCAGTTATGTTTTGTCGTCCAAATTGGCCGACCCGCAATTTTCCGGGCAGACCAAGGAA
Source organism: Spongiibacteraceae bacterium (assembly GCA_041546665.1). Taxonomy (GTDB): domain Bacteria; phylum Pseudomonadota; class Gammaproteobacteria; order Pseudomonadales; family Spongiibacteraceae; genus Spongiibacter. Next base: position 707 of record JBFEVY010000403.1, read on the forward strand.
CGCCTCAGTTCCCGTGAGGCGGCAGCCTTTGTTGCCGGGGTCAGTAAAGACGCCTTCAGCCTGTGGCTTAACCAGCACACGGAAGAAGCCGAGAAGCTGGCGGAACTGTGTATCAACAATGCCCAGAGTCGTCTGCGCAAAGCTAAAAAAGTGGTGCGCAAGAAGGTCTCTGCAGGCCCGGCACTGCCCGGCAAACTGGCAGACTGCTCCGGTTCTGAGGCGGAACGCTCAGAGCTGTTTCTTGTAGAGGGTGATTCTGCGGGAGGCTCGGCGAAGCAGGCTCGCGATCGCCAGTACCAGGCGATTCTGCCGTTGCGGGGTAAAATTTTGAATACCTGGGAGGTTGATTCCCAGCAGATTCTGGCTTCTCAGGAGGTGCACGATATTTCGGTCGCGGTGGGCGTTGACCCCGACTCCAATGACTTGAGTGGCTTGCGTTATAACAAAATCTGCGTACTGGCGGATGCGGATTCCGATGGCGCGCATATCGCGACCTTGATCTGCGCCTTGTTCCTGCGTCATTTCCGGCCGCTTGTCGAACAGGGGCATGTTTACATTGCAATGCCACCGCTCTACCGGATCGATCTTGGCAAAGAGGTGTATTACGCACTGGATAACGCTGAAAAACAAGGCATTATTGATCGCCTTGAAGCAGAAAATAAACGCGGCAAAATTTCGGTCACCCGCTTTAAAGGTCTGGGCGAGATGAATCCCCTGCAGCTCCGCGAAACAGTTATGGATCCAGATACCCGCCGTCTTGTACGTTTGTCTATCGAGCCCGACGATGACACGGACGGTCTGATGGATATGCTGCTTGCCAAAAAGCGTGCGGCGGACCGCAAGGCTTGGTTGGAGTCCACCGGCGACGAAGCTGAGTTAGTGGGTTAGGTGTGGGTGCGCATTCTTTTTTAAAAATAGCCCGGCCTCTGTGCCGGGTTTTTTTTGGCGGGGACAAGTGGGATTGGCGTCCGCGTGATTGAAGTGGTTTAGTGATGATTGCTGCTTTTCGGAAATGGCTTAGAAAACTATTTGGTCTTATACCGCCGGCAGAAACGCGTGCCTGGAAATCGGAGTGGAGCGATTTCTTGCTAAAAGAGGTGGTGTTTTATCGCGTTCTCAGCGAGGCGGATCGGCTTGTATTCAATCAACGTGTGCTGCTGTTTTTGCAAACCACTGCGATTGAGGCGGGCCAGTTTGAGGTCACTGAAGAAGATGCATTGTTGGTGGCTGCCAGCGCGATTATTCCCGTCTGGGGATTCCCCAAGTGGCACTATTTTAATCTTAACGCCGTGTATTTATTACCCGCACCATTCAACCGTCAATTCGAATGCGGGCAGCCCGATTCGACAATTCTTGGTTTGGTGGGAACCGGGCCGTTGTCCGGAAAGATGGCATTGAGTCGGCCTCACCTTTATGCCGGCTTTGAAAACAGCCGCGATAAACGCAATGTGGGAATACACGAATTTGCCCACCTTATCGACATGGCTGACGGAGAGATGGACGGCTTTCCCGAACGGCTTAAAGAGTATCAGTATTCCCTTCCCTGGTTTGATTTGGTTGAAAAAAAGACGACGGAAATTTGCCAGAACAAAAGCAATATCGGTGACTATGCCGCCACCAGTCGCATTGAATTTTTTGCGGTTGCGTCAGAGTATTTTTTCGAGCGTCCGGAAATGCTTAAGCACAAACATCCAAAATTGTATGAAGCGTTGACAGAATTCTATCACCAGGATGTGATGGCAATTGCTCGCGATGTGCGTGTAAGAAAAAATGCGCCCTGCCCCTGCGGTAGTGGGAAAAAATACAAACGCTGCTGTATGCCAGTAAACTGAGGCTTTTGACTGGGTGTGGGCTGTTGAAGTTAGCTTGCGCAGAGCAATAAAA
>JBFEVY010000401.1:0-2639 GCA_041546665.1 Spongiibacteraceae bacterium
AACCAGGCCAAGTCCGGTTCCGCCGTATTGTCTGGTAACAGAGGTGTCAGCCTGACTGAAATCCCGGAAAATTAATTTTTGTTGCTCCCGTGACAGCCCGATTCCGGAATCACTCACCTGAGCGGAAAGTGTGACTCTGTCGCCCAGGTTTTCGAGACAGCTGATGGTAATGACAACGCGGCCATCCGGGGTGAACTTAATCGCGTTACTGATCAGATTGGTAAATATCTGCTTCAGCCGTAGCGGGTCGGATTCCACGGTATCCGGTACGTCTTCTTCAATAATCAGCGCAAGGGACAGCTTTTTCTCGTGGGCGCCGGGCGCTTGCATAATCAGCGCATCCTCTGCGATTTCTCGCAGGCTTACCGGGCCGTTATCCAGAACCAGTTTGCCAGCCTCAAGTTTGGAGAAATCAAGAATGTCATTGATGATGGCCAGCAGGCTGTCTGCGGAGGCACGGATAGTTTCTACCGCCTCGCGCTGACGTGATTGCAGCTCCGATTTGAGCAAAATATTGGCAAAACCGATAATGCCGTTGAGCGGGGTGCGGATTTCATGGCTGGTATTGGCCAGGAATTCAGATTTTATCCGGCTGGCTTCAACGGCTTCCCGGCGCGCAAGATCAAGTTCAATATTCTGAATTTCTACCGTTTCGAGGGTTTCGCGCAGGTCCGAGGTACTCTGTTCGATGCTTTTTTGCAGCTCTAGCATTTCCTGCTGGTGGGCCTGGTTCAGGTCGTTGAGTTCATTGGCAATATCACTGAATCCGTCGCGGCCCGGCAGGTGAATATGGAAGTTTTTGGTACCGGTTGCGAGTTTTCTCAGGGCCTTGCGTATTGCACCGAGGTTGCGGCTGAGTTGCTCATTGATAAAGGTGACGAAGGCGATGGCAAATATCACCGCCAGGCCGATAATCAGGACGCTGCTCAGAAAGGTCTGATATTTGATCAGTTCGTAGTTGTACCAGTGAAAGGTCATATACACCCAGCCGAGTAGCTTACTGTCGGCATCGGGGCGGCCGTCGGCGGCGGGTTGGTCAAAAATGCCGCGCAGTACACTGATTTCGGTGCTTTCGCTGGAAATGTTTCTAAAACCGTCGGCAGGCAGGGAGGGTGCGGGCTGACCCGGTCCCGCATGGATCAGGGGCTGCATGTCCGGACTGTAGATGGTAATGGAGCGGACGCTGGATTCCTGGAGTGAGAGACGGCTCAATTCCTGCAGTTTGTGGTGATTGCCGTCGAGTAACACGCCGCTACTAAAAATACTCAGCTGATCTGCACTGGCGATGGCGCGCTCGACCATTAGTTCACGCATGGTATCGAGCTGTTTGGTAATGAGAAAGGCGCTCAGGCCGATACTCAGACAGAGTACCGGCAGCAAGCCCATCAATAGGATCAGTGTCTTAATGCTCATGCGCCGGCGCATTGCTGGAGCCCCATAGTATTGCAGTGGTATTATCATGACCGAAATCTGGCGAGGCCGCTATTATCACTCAAATTGCAACGGCCCATGTCCTTGAGGTTCCTGTTTTATGACGTTATTCCCCACAATCGATCAATTTATAGGCAATACGCCGCTGGTACGCCTGCAGCGCCTGCCGGGAGAAACGAGCAATACCATTCTCGTCAAGCTGGAGGGGAATAATCCAGCGGGCTCGGTTAAGGATCGGCCGGCGATGAGCATGATTGTGCGCGCGGAAGAACGCGGCGATATTCGCCCCGGCGACACGCTTATTGAAGCGACGAGCGGCAACACGGGTATTGCGCTGGCGATGGCGGCGGCAATCAAGGGCTACAAGCTCAAGCTTATTATGCCAAGCCATATGAGTGAGGAGCGAAAACTCGCCATGGCTGCCTATGGTGCAGAACTGATCGAAGTCACGCAGGAAGAGGGAATGGAGGGTGCGCGGGACCTGGCCTTGCAGATGGAGTCTGAAGGGGTGGGTAAAGTGTTGGATCAGTTCGCCAATCAGGATAATCCCCGCGCTCACTACGAGACAACCGGACCGGAAATTTGGCAGCAGACAGAGGGGCGCATAACGCATTTTGTCAGCTCCATGGGGACGACGGGTACCATAATGGGGGTGTCCCATTATTTGAAGGAGCAGAACCCGGAGATTCAGATTATCGGGCTGCAGCCTGATGATTGCTCAAGTATTCCCGGAATCCGGCGCTGGCCGGAGGCCTATCTGCCGAAAATCTATGAAGCGCCGCGGGTGGATCGGATCATCGATATGGATCAAACCACGGCAGAGCACACCATGCGCGCGTTGGCAGCGGAAGAGGGTATCTTCTGCGGCGTATCGTCGGGCGGTGCGGTAGCCGGTGCGTTGCGACTCAGCACCGAGGTCGAAAACGCGATCATTGTGGCAATTATTTGCGACCGTGGTGACCGGTATCTTTCTACTGGGGTGTTTAATGCCGCGCTTTCCCAAGCCCAGTAAGCTGATTTCAGGACCAGACTATGGTTAAAGTTCGCGAGGACTACCCGCAACTTAAAGACGGTCGCGTCGACCTGGAGCGCTGGATCACCCGTCTGCCGATTGATCAGCAGATCGTTGATGACGGCGAGTTACTGCGCGCCTTTGAGTTAGCTGAACAGTGTGCAAAACAGCCAGCGAAGGGTAATTTTGAGGCTGA
>JBFEVY010000326.1:0-3850 GCA_041546665.1 Spongiibacteraceae bacterium
CCGGTAGCCGATAGTCTCGAGAAACGAAGGCAAAACAGTGCCGCGGGATTGCTTTTCCAGATCGTAATCGATGACTTTGACATTCTCCTTGCCAAAGCCACGAGCAAATAAAGCGATCAAGCTTTCGTAATCCCATAGCCAGCTATCTTCCTCCACATACAGCGACGACTCGGGATGATCCGAGGGCAGCCTTCCCCGCACTTTGAGCAATTGCCGAGTATAGGATTTTAAATAATCTGCCTTATTTCGCAGATAGAGGATGATTGTCGTGTTTGACGCGCTTTCACCCAATATAGATTTCAGCCTGTCGACTTCATCGTCATAGCGCAGAAGACACAGCCCTTCGGTTGTTAAAATAACTTTTTGGCAGGGGTTTGTGTCAATAAAACGGTTAACCCTTTGTCGAATTGATTCCGTATAGGATTCGTCGAACGCAAACCTGTTTTGCAATTTCAATTTAGCGAAGGAATCGCGCTCGTAGCGCATTGCCGCCAGGAACAGTTCGATGTGATTAACAGGCATATGGCTTCCCTCGTACAACGAGAAACCCTGATCTTCCAACTGCTTTATATGGTCCTCAAGATATCCCTGAATGGAGGTAGACCCGGTCTTTAGTGTTCCTATATGGAGAAACAGTTGCTTCATATTGAATACCCAACGTTTAGCTCTTCAGCTTACAGAGCACTCTTTACTTCCGCTACAATTTTTCCGACACCTGCAAATCGCGATCTCGAAGCCCAGTCTTTACCACGAAAATCCAGTTCGGATTGATCACCGTATACTGCGGATCATCTCGCCTTTTCGATCTCACGGAATCCTTGACTCCGCAAACAGATCCCACGTAGACGGCCTGTGGCACCCGGGGCAATTCATGCAGTATCGGGAACAAGCCGACAATGGGCCTCTGTTTTAGGCTGAGACCAAAATCACTATAGCGCAAGCAAACAGGAGTCCAGCCCATGCCCTCCCCCTCACTGATTCTGCACCACTACGATATGTCGCCCTATGCTCAGAAAATTCGCGCCATGCTTGGCTATGCCGATCTTGAATGGCAGTCAGTGATCACTCGCGAGGGGCCGCCGCGGCCACAACTCGAACCACTGGCAGGGGCGTATCGCCGAATTCCTGTGGCACAGATTGGTGCCGACGTATTTTGCGATAGCAAATTAATTGCCCGGGAGATTGCCGCACTGGCAAACCTGCCGGAGCTGGCGCCCGAAAACGCCGGCGAAGTGGCGCAGGACTGGATAGACCGCGCGCAGGGGCAACTCTTTTTCGCGGCGGTCGTCTCTGCGGTGAGTGTGAAGTTTCTGATAAATGCGATTCGGGCGCTGTCATTCAGCGGTTTGAAGGAATTAATGGCTGACCGCGCGGAGATGGGCAAGACATCAACGATCAAAGCGCCGCCGCGCAAGGAAGCGCGCGCGATGATGAACACTCATCTGGCGAATATTGAAAAGCAACTGGACTCGGATTTTCTGCTTGGGGAAAAGCCCCAGCTGGCGGACTTTGCGGTGTACCACGGGCTGTGGATGATTCATGTTCAAGGCGGCAAGCGCTTTATCCGTCGCTACCCCAAAACGGTAGCGTGGATTGCGCGTATTCAGGCGTTTGGCATTGGGCGTGCGACGCCGCTCGCAGCCGAGCATGCCTTGGAAATTGCGAAAGACCATCAACCCCGGGCCATCGCGGAATCAGAGCAGCAGCACGCGCTGATCGGCAAGCCGGTCGCAATCGGCCCCAATGACTATGCTCAGCAGGCGACAAGCGGAGTTCTGGTTGGCAGCACCCCACAATCGTGGATCATCGCCCGCGAACATCCGCAAACCGGACTTGTACATGTCCACTTCCCGAAGGCTGGCTATGACCTGATAGCGCAGTAACGATGCAATGAGGGCATCGTCAGTTCAGCCCTGAGCGACTTGCCCTCTATAGCAACATCAACATCTTAATCGGCCTTTTTGAGCACTATCCAATAAAGGCAATTGAGAAATAGTTTCCATTTGACATTATTTCCACGTAGCTTACCATGTGACCGATATGAGCGTCATACGCTATCGCTCGCGACCGAATCAAATAACAAGATGCGTGGAGCTTTACGAGATGGGAACCTGCTATACGGTTTGCAGCATTTGCGAACAAGGCTGCGGATTAAAAGTCACCACCGAAAATAATCGTGTTCTCAAAGTCGAGCCCGACAAGGAAAACCCCTTCAGTTGGCGGGACTTCTGTATTAAAGGCGCCAAATCCCACCTGGCACTGACTCACCCAAACCGCATCACCCAGCCGATGAAACGGGTGGGCGACCGCTACGTGGCCACCAGCTACGAAGAAGCGATCGAATCGATTGCCGACGGCTTGAATCGCATTATCGACCGCTACGGCGCCAACGCCGTCGGCAGCTATGTCGGCAACCCCAACGGTTTCAATTTCGGCAGCGCCCTTTTTCATACACTCTTTCTGGATGCCATCGGCACCGAGAGTCGCTACTGGGTCGGCTCTATTGATCAAAATGCCCTGCACGTTGTTTCCGAGGCCCTATACGGCAACCCCTGGGTCAGCCTTCAGGCGGACATTGATCACTGCGACTATTTCCTGCTGATTGGCACCAACCCCCAGATCAGCACCATGTGCTGGATTGGCTATTCGCCCGACGGTTGGAAACGGGTGCTAGCCCGCAAAGAAAGTGGCGCGGAAGTGGTGGTGGTTGACCCCAGACTGACGGAAAGCGCCGCCAAGGCAACGCAGCACCTCCAACCTCTACCAGAGAGCGATTGGGCACTACTGCTTGGCATGATTAAAGTCATTTTTGACAATGCCTGGGAAAGGCCCAAAAGCCAGCACCTCAACGGGCTTGAGGAAATCCGGCGGCTAGCCGCCACCGCGAATCTGGCGGACTTAAGCCAGCGTTGCGATATCCCCGAAGAAACGATTGTTCGACTAGCCACTGAATTTGCCAGCGCCCCCACCGCAATGGCTATTGCCCGCACCGGAGTCAGCCAGGGCCGCTACGGCACCCTGGCATTGTGGCTTACCCAGATACTGAATTACCTGTGCGACCGGGTAGAGCTTGAGGGAGGGCTGTACTACACCAGTGGCATTCTGGATTTGCTCGCGGCGGGAGATACGCTGTTCCCCGCCTCTGATGCCGTAAGCCGGCTGAGGGGAAATAAAAATATCGCAGGCGCGCACAGCCTTGCTGAACTCCCGGATGAGATAAGCACTCCGGGAAAAGGCCAGATTCGAGCGATGATTATCAATAGCGGCAACCCGGTGGTATCCGGCCCGGAAGGAGGCAAGCTTGATAGCGCGTTTGAAGATCTGGAACTGTTGATTGCTATCGATCAGTTTCAACGCGAGAGTCATCGCCACGCGCACTGGTTAATTCCAGGCGATCATTTTCTGGAAAGGAGCGAAATCAATCCACTCATCCAGTCGTTGAGCCCCGCGCCCCGAGCGCAATTTAATCGCGCCGCGGTTTCACTTCCCGAGGGGATGCGCTACGAATGGGAATTTCTGCGCGACCTGACGCTGGCGATGGACAAACCCATTCTGGAGGGCAAGCGTTGGCTCAACCCAGTAGTTAAGGCAAGTGTTGCGGTATCAAAGCTTACCGGCAACAAAGATCACGGGCTTTCTCCCGCCTGGCTGTCGCGTATGTTGATTCGCTCTGCAGGCAAATACCGTTGGAAGGACATCACCAATGCCGAACACGGCCTCGGCACGCTTGAGCCGCGCCCGGAGTTTGGCTCACTATTTGGCAAGCTGACGACGCCAAGCGGAAAGGTTCAACTTGCCCCCGCCGAATTCATTCAGAGCCTGCAACAGCTTATAAATACGCCCCACATAA
>JBFEVY010000279.1:0-4870 GCA_041546665.1 Spongiibacteraceae bacterium
CCGAGAAATGACTATTAACAGCCGAACATGGTTGCCGGTTATTTTGTTACTGGCGTCATTGTTGCTGCTGAAATTACTGGCGCCGATTTTAATGCCCTTTGCCGTCGGAGCGGTGCTCGCGTACATGGGGGACCCCCTCGCGGACAGGTTGGAGGCGCGGGGGCATTCCCGGACCGTTGCCGTGGTAGTGGTGTTTTGTTCGCTCAGCCTGTTCGCACTGATTCTTACCGCGATAGCCTTGCCGCTATTGCTTGATCAGTTTCAGCTGCTGTTGATGCGACTGTTTTCAATTATGGACTGGTTGCAGACTACCGCCTTGCCCGTGTTGCGGGAAAGTCTGGATTTGCCGGCGGAATCACCCGCAGTGGAAACTGCCAAGCAGGCCTTAAGTGGGCATTGGGGGAGTGCGGGAAATGTGCTTCTTTACCTGTGGCAGCGGGTCAGTAGCTCCAGTCTGGTACTGGTGGCCTGGATAGGCAACCTCACTCTGATTCCTGTTGTGGCGTTTTATCTGTTGCGGGATTGGGATGTGTTAATGGCTTCTATCCGGCGGCTTTTGCCCCGACATATGGAGCAGAAAACCAGTGAGGTCGCGGCGGAGTGTGATGAAATTCTCGGCGCTTTCGCGCGAGGACAGCTATTGGTAATGGCAGCATTGGCGGTTGTGTACACCATTGGTTTGTGGGTGGTGGGGCTGGATATGGCGCTGGTCATTGGTCTCGGTGCCGGGCTGGCCAGTATTGTTCCCTACCTCGGCTTTATTGTAGGTATCGCCGCAGCGGGTCTCGCTGCCTATTTTCAGTTCGATAGTATTGGGCCGTTATTCGGCGTTGCTGTGGTCTTCGGTATCGGTCAGTTGCTGGAAAGCCTGTGGTTAACGCCAACGCTGGTCGGGGAGAAAATCGGCCTGCATCCTGTGGCGGTGATATTCGCTCTGTTAGCGGGTGGACAATTGTTTGGGTTCCTGGGGGTGTTAATCGCTCTGCCCGTGGCGGCGGTGGTGAAGGTCATGCTGAGTCACGCCAATGAGTTTTATTTACGCAGCGAATTCTACGGCGCCGCTGGCGAGATTGAAGTGGAGGTTGAGCAGGAATGAAGGAGGCGAAGCAACTGCCTCTGGGCCTGCGCCTGGACAACGAGGCGACCTTCGATAACTACTATATCGATGGCGATAATAGCTTGTTGGTGAATCAGCTACAGCTGCAGGCCCGCGGTGAGGGTGAGCAGTGGATTTACTTGTGGGGCCAGGGCGGACGCAGTCATCTTTTGCAAGCATCCTGCCATCTGGCCGAGCAGAGCGGTCGGGCCGTGCGATATATCCCGCTGTCAGAATTGGCGGAGTATCCCGCTGAAGCGCTGTTGGATGGTGCGGAGATGCTGGATCTGCTGTGTCTTGACGATGTGGATACAGTCATTTCGGCGCGGGATTGGGAAGTCGCACTGTTTAATTTATACAACGCCGCGATGGCCTCAGGTACGGCGGTGCTGATCTCCTCAGCGGCACCGGTGTCATCGCTGGCGATAAATCTTGCTGACTTACAATCCCGACTACAGAGCTTTAGCGTTTATCGCCTTGCCGGCTTGGATGATGACGGTTTGAAGGCCGTGTTGCGATTTCGTGCGGAGCGCAGGGGATTGGTGATTGGTGATCAGGTCAGCGAGTATCTTTTTACGCGTTGTAATCGCGAGCTGAAAAGTCTTATTCAGGTGCTTGAGCATTTGGATCATCTCAGTCTTGAGCAAAAGCGGCGTATCACCATTCCATTTATCAAGGCGGCGATGGGGTGGTAGGTGGCAAGGGCTATTTACCCAGGCTGGTGATCTGGTGTTAGAGGATTGGGTGCAGCTTTTCCTGCCAATGGATGAGTGACAGAAATAAAAAAGGGGCCATAGGCCCCTTTTTTTTGCGCTGTCAGCGATTACTTGGAGACAGCGGCTTCGATTACTGCAACAACGCGACGGTTGGCTTTGCGGCCTTCCACAGTTTCGTTGTTGGCGATCGGGCGCCCTTCACCGTAACCAACTGCGCTCAGGCGGTTGGCGGCGATGCCGTAGTCTTCGACCAATACTTTGCGAACGCCATCAGCGCGACGCTGAGACAGTTGGTCGTTGTAGGCAGCTTCACCAGAGTCATCGGTGTGACCTTCGATAACCGCGCGGACATTGCCGAACTTCTTCATAAATGCAGCAACTTTTTCCAGTTCACCGCGGTAGGCTGCGGGGACTACGGCGGAATCAACGGCGAAGTTGATTTCCAGCTTGATGCTTTCAGTAGACGTCAGTGCAAATTTACAACCGGATTCGTCAACCTGTACACCTGCCGCAGTATTGGGGCATTTATCCAAGTAGTTTGCTACGCCATCCTGGTCTGTGTCGAGGGGGCAGCCAGCTGCATCAACCGCTACGCCAGCAGGAGTGTCAGGGCACTGGTCGTTATCGTCGATAACGCCATCGTCGTCGGCGTCATTCGGAGTTGTTGCGCCGCCGCCAGTCAGATCTACGCTCAGACCGATGGAAACGATAAAGTCGTTAGTGCTGTCATCCAGGCCGTGAAGATAGCGAGCGTCACCACGAACACCTACACGGTTGTTCAGCATGTAGCGAGCACCACCGCCCAGGTTGGCTTGGCTGAAGAAGTCTTCTTCGTCAGGGCGGTTGTCAAAACCCAGGCCGGCATGGCCAATGCCAAGGGCGCTGTAGGGGGTCAGTTTGGAGTTTTTAACGTCGTAGTAGCGGAGCACGCCTACCGATAGAGTTGCTACGTCGACATCTCCGGAAGCCAGCTCGTCATCAGTGTTCCCGATTGTGCCCCAGAGCTCTACACCCCATTTGCTATTCAGTTTGTCTTCCACGCCGATTACGAAAACCGGTGTATCGTCCACTTGGAATTCGGAGTCAATGAACTGGTAACCCAGTGCAGTATTCAGGTACCAAGTGCTTTCTTTTTCAGCGAATGCAGTCGCTGACGTGGTCATGACAGCCGTTACCGCAGCAGCTGATAAGATTTTACGCATAATACTCCCCCAATTTTTCTTCTTCCGTTCCGAAATTACCCAAATGGTAAATCCACTTTCCAAAGAATACCACGAGCTTTGCCATGTGCACGACTGGTTTTGTGTAATTTTACCGGGTAGTTATAGCCGGAAGTTACTTGAGAGTCGCAACTGCTTTTAATTACACTCCGGCTTCATGTCGAGAATGCCATAGCGCTCGGATGCGTGCTACGGCATTTGTAGTCGATTTTCAAATTTTTTGCCTGGTTACTACTATACAGTGGCTATTTTGTGTTCGATAAGCGCATATTGTGGCAGGGCAAGTTGTTAGAAGGGGAGTGTGATGCGAAAAATTATTATAGGCGCAGCTATTTCAACAGTGATGCTATCAACTTTGGTTTCTGCTGATGAAGGTGGTAAGTGGTATTTGAATGGCGGAGTAGGGTATCAGGTCTTTGATCAGGTAAGCGGCGGTGCAGACCTGGATAATATGGGCGTGCTGGTCCTCGGGGCTGAGAAAAAGCTTAGCGATAACTGGGGCGTTGGATTCTGGCTGGATTACGGCGAGGCCGATGGCAAGTATATCTCCGCGCTGGACGTCGATTATGCTTCTGCGAATCTCGATCTGGTTCGTTACTTCGGCTCGGGTGGCAAGTTTGAGCCGTATACTACGCTTGGTATTGGTCATGTTGCTCAGAGTCTGGAAGACGATGCGTTGGATCCCGACTTTGAGTCCACCCAGCTTAATGCAGGTGCGGGGTTCCGCTATTTGTTTACTGAAGCCCTTAGCCTGCGGGCGGATGCACGTTACTTGTATGATACTGATGACGAATTGAATCACGGTTTAGTGACCCTGGGCTTGAGTTACGCCTTCGGAGTTGAACCTTCAGCGCCTCCCATGCCGGTACCCGAGGCCATCGTAAATGACATGGATGCAGATGGCGTAGAAGACGGGGTTGACCAGTGTTCCGGCACACCCGCTGGTATTGCGGTTGATGCTAAGGGCTGTCCGCTTGATCGAGATAGTGACGGGGTTCCCAACTATCGCGATAAATGCCCGAACACCCCAGCGGGCCGTCAGGTGGATAAGTTTGGCTGTAAATTTGTACTGACGTCTACTGAAAGCATTAAGTTGGAAATCGGCTTTGCAAGCAATTCTGATGTTATTCCCACAGTGTTTAACGGTGAGCTTGAGAAAGTCGCAGTATTTATGAAGAAATACAGTGGCGTTAGTGTTGTCATTGAGGGGCACACCGACAGCATGGGGGCGGCGGCTTATAACAAGAGCTTGTCTCAGCGTCGGGCCGACGCGGTTCGCAAAGCCTTGATCGACGACTATGGCATTGCGGCGAACCGTTTGCGCGCCGTCGGTTTTGGTGAAGAGCGTCCAGTGGCAAGTAATGACACTGCTCAGGGGCGCAAGGCTAACCGTCGTGTTGTCGCTGTAATGGAGGCTGAAGTTACCCGTTAATACGGACTTCAGCTTTGCTAATAAAAAGGGGCCTAAACAGGCCCCTTTTTTTGTTGACGTCAGTTATTTTTTGATCGGTTGCGTCTTAATAAAATACTAATTTTTCAATGGCTTGCGCCTATCATTCGGTTCTCTAATTCACGTCTTTTGGCAGTTGGCATATTTCTTGAATTTACTGCTGTATAAATCGCTATTTTCCACCAAAAATCACCATAATGGTGCGTAAATGCGAGGCCTACGAAAAAGGAAGTGCACCAATAAGGTTCACCCATGGGAGACAGTGAATGATTTTTGGTCGGAAAAATCGGAAACCGATAAAAATAGCGGATAAGCAGGTTGTAGAGTGGAAATATGCGGTCTGCGGCTATTGTTCCACCGGCTGTTCAATCGAGGTTGGATTGAACGG
>JBFEVY010000196.1:0-6854 GCA_041546665.1 Spongiibacteraceae bacterium
GCAACAAGGGGAGTTACCGAGTGGTTGACGCCCTCGCGACCCTAGGTTTTGACTTCCCCAAGCGCAGCAAGTTTTTCCTGGGGCAGTTAGAAGAATACCTGCTGATGGTGCGTGAGCAACAGTTTGATCCACTCTCCCTGAGCGGTTCCTATGCGGGCGCCATGGGTTACGGGCAGTTTATTCCGAGCAGCTATCGGGCCTATGCTGTTGATTTTGACCACGACGGTCAAGCCGATATCGTCAACAATCCAGTCGATGCGATTGGCAGTGTTGCCAATTACTTCGCACGTCATGGCTGGAAAGCCGGGGAGCCGGTGGCATTTCGTGCAGCGTTGTCAGATGAGGTCGATGACAGCGTGTTTAACACCGGCTTGAAACCAAAGGCCACCCTTGCCCAGTTGAAGGCCGCAGGTGTTGCTCCAGCGGGTAAAGCTCTGCCTTCACAGTCTATGGCCACAGCGATGAAGCTCGACGGCGACAGCGGTGACGAGTATTGGGTGGGGCTGGATAATTTCTATGTCATCACCCGTTATAATCACAGCGCCATGTATGCCATGGCGGCCTGGCAGCTGAGTCAACTGGTTCAGGCTGATTACGCTGCCGGTGCAGAGGGATGAAACGCGGTTACCTGCTGCTGGTACTGGCAGGTGGCCTGTTAGCGGCGTGCGGCACGCCACCGCAGCAGACGGGTGGCGGTGGTTTCGGGGCAGTTCGCGACGGTGCGCCGCCAAGAACACTGCAGGCGGAGGACATCGCGGATGCTGAACCGCGCTATGAGCCCCTGCTACCCAGGGGAAACGTGACGCCCTATGTGGTCTACGGTGAGGAATACCACCTGGTTAGCGACTACCGTGGTTTTCGGCAGCGCGGTACGGCGTCCTGGTACGGCACCAAGTTTCACGGTCGCAAAACCTCAAATGGCGAGATCTATGATCTCTATGCCATGACGGCGGCCCATAAAACGTTGCCTATTCCACTTTATGTGAGGGTCACAAATCTGGAGAATGGCCGCCAAGCCATTGTTCGGGTAAATGACCGAGGGCCATTTCACTCTGACCGCATTATTGATTTGTCTTATGCGGCGGCGGTCAAACTCGGCTTTGCGGAGCGCGGTACGGCGCCGGTGGAAATTGAGGTCATAGACACGGATAATACTGCCCAGCAAAAGGAAACTGGGCATCAGTATTACTTGCAGGTTGCCGCGTTTCGGCAATTGGATTCTGCGCGACGCCTGGAATCCTTGCTGAGTGCAGCAATGCGCTATCCGGTTCAGCTTACCACGATGTCGGACGCCGCACCGGTGATGTATCGGGTGCGGATTGGGCCGCTTAAAGATTTTTCCAGTGTGCAGGACGCGCGTACGGCGCTGTTGCCGCACTGGAGTGGTGAACCCAGCCTGCTCGTGGAAGACGACACGCAGCAATAGTCGGCGTACTCATGAGGTGCGTTTAAGTACGGCAATGATCCAGCCAGACGATATTTAACAAGGCAGATATGGTTATTCGGAACACTTTCGCTAAACAAATTTCCCTGTTCGCAGGTGTCTTCTTTCTTCACTTGGCCGCGTGGGCCCAGGTGCAGCCGAGTCTGGTGCCAGCGCCGCCAGGAGTCGCTGCCCGGGCATATCTTTTGATGGATGCCAATAGCGGTGAAGTGCTGGTAGAGCAAAATGCTGATGAGCGGTTGCCACCGGCCAGCCTGACGAAATTGATGACCAGCTATGTGCTCTCCTATGAACTGGAACACGGTCAGGTGAACGATGGTGACCTTGTCACCGTGAGCAAGAATGCCTGGGCGCAGAACCCCATTTTCAAGGGTTCCTCACTGATGTGGATCGAGGTGGGCAAGCAGGTGACTCTGGGAGATCTCCACAAGGGGATTGTGATTTCCTCGGGTAATGATGCCAGCCTTGCTGTGGCGGAATACCTCGCTGGCAGCGAAGAGGCGTTTGCCGGCATGATGAACCAACATGCCAAAATGTTGGGAATGACCAACACACATTACGTGAATTCCCACGGCCTGCCAGACCCGGAACATTACACTACGGCCCGCGACCTGGCGAAATTGGCAAAGGCCATTATCAGTCAGAGCAAGGAATACCAGCTCTACAGCGTGAAGGAATTCGTGTTCAACAATATTCGCCAGAGCAATCGCAATGGTCTGTTGTGGACTGACCCCAGCGTTGATGGTCTTAAAACCGGGCACACGAAGGAGGCTGGGTATTGCTTGGTCACTTCGGCGAAACGCGAGGGGATGCGTTTGATTGCAGTGGTGATGGGAACCACCAGTGAGTCGGCCCGTGAGCGGGAAACGCAAAAGCTGTTGTCCTATGGTTTCCGTTATTTTGAAACGCATCACCTGTATTCGGCGGGAACTGAGTTGACCAGGGCCAAGGTCTGGAAAGGCGATGCCGATGACCTCGCATTGGGCGTGGCGGAAGATGTCTACCTGACAATCCCGCGCGGCAAGAGCGAAGAGCTGCAGGCAGAGTTGATGGTTGACGATGTGCTGACTGCGCCGATAGAAGCCAATCAAAAGCAGGGAGAGCTGGTGGTGAAACTGGCTGGCAGCGAAGAGGTTCGGGTGCCGCTTGTTGCGTTGAATGCCGTCGACGAGGGCAGTATCTTCAAGCGCCTGTGGGATAGCGTCATTCTGTTTTTTATGGGTTTGATTTCATGAGTGAGACGGTGAACGACAATCCGGACGCCCCGAAAATTGAGTTTCCCTGTGATTATCCCATCAAGGTCATCGGGGATGCGCAGGCGAACCTGAAGCTTCGCGTGATTGAGGTCATGCGTGTCCACGCGGATGTGATCTATGAAGAAAAAATCACAGAGCGCTTGAGTAAAGAGGGCCGTTTTCAGTCGGTGACGGTAACGATCATCGCTACAGGTGTTCCACAGCTGGAGAAAATCTTTGCCGATCTCAAGGCGACCGGCATCGTGAAAATGGTAATTTGATGGCAGTGCCGAAACAGCTTTGGGTCAAGCAGTTAGGCCGGCAGGCCTATGAGCCAGTGTGGCGCGCCATGCAGTCCTACACGGCAACGCGTGACGAAAACAGCCCCGACGAGTTGTGGTTTTTGGAGCACGACGCCGTATTTACTCAGGGCCAGGCGGGCAAGGCCGAGCATATTTTAATGCCCGGGGATATTCCCGTGGTACAGGTTGATCGCGGTGGTCAGGTGACCTATCACGGTCCAGGGCAACTGGTTGGCTATATCCTTGTGGATTTGCGCCGTGCTGGCATCGGTGTTCGCGAGCTGGTAACCGTTATTGAAGAAAGTATTGTAGAGTTTCTTGCTGAGATTGGGATTCCCGCTCATCCGCGCAGCGATGCGCCCGGCGTTTACGTGGAAAGCGGCGCGAAAATCGCGCAGCTGGGTTTGCGTGTGCGGCGTGGTTGTAGCTTCCACGGACTCAGTTTGAATATTGATATGGATTTAAGCGTGTTCCAACGCATTAATCCCTGTGGGCACCAGGGGATGGAGGTGACGGATATTCGTCATCAGTCCGGTGAGGCGCTGGGGATGCAAGCGGTATCTACTGCGTTGGCAGATATATTGGCGCGCCGCCTGGGGTACCCGGAGTGGCGGTTAAGCGCGGAGCAAAGTTTGGCCCAGGCCGAGGAGTAATAATGACAACATCAGAACACAAGCCAGCGGCGGGTAGTACAGAAAAGAAGCCGGTTAAAAAAGTCGTACAGGGTGAGAAGCTGCGGGGAGCTGACAAAGTTGCCCGTATTCCGGTTAAGGTCATCCCCACGGTCGAGTTGCCAGTCAAGCCAAAGTGGATTCGAACCAAGTTGCCGGCAAGCCCGGAAATTAGTCGCATCAAACAGATTTTGCGTAAGCACAAACTGGCGTCGGTTTGTGAAGAAGCAGCTTGTCCAAACTTGGGTGAGTGCTTTAGTGGTGGCACCGCCACCTTTATGATTATGGGCGAGGTCTGCACCCGGCGTTGCCCCTTCTGTGATGTGGCCCACGGCCGCCCCAATCCGCTGGATGAAAACGAACCCGTGGAACTGGCAGAAGCCATTGCAGAAATGCAGCTGAAGTACGTTGTTATTACTTCGGTTGACCGGGATGATCTGCGCGATGGTGGGGCCCAGCATTTTGCGGATTGTATCCGCGAGACTCGTGCGCGCACACCTGATATTCGAGTTGAAATTCTGGTTCCGGATTTTCGCGGACGGATGGATGTCGCCCTGGATATCCTCGAGAACGAAGCGCCAGATGTGTTCAATCACAACCTGGAATCGGTGCCGAGCCTGTACAAGAAAATTCGTCCGGGTTCCGATTATCAGTGGTCCCTGGATCTGCTGAAAAAATACAAAGAACGTCGCCCCGATGTACTGACAAAGTCAGGATTGATGTTGGGTTTGGGGGAAACCGCCGAGGAGCTGATTCAGGTGATGAGGGATATGCGCGCCCACGATATCGATATGATTACCTTGGGGCAGTATCTGCAGCCGAGTCGCGACCACTTGCCGGTATAACGATTTGTTACGCCGGAAGAATTCGATGAGTTTGGGCGTATCGCTAATGAGCTGGGTTTTAAAAGCGTTGCCAGCGGGCCGATGGTTCGGTCTTCCTATCACGCCGATAAACAGGTGGATTTGAGTCTGTTGAAGTAAAAACGTGCAGAACTAAAATAAAAAATCAGGCGCGGCATACTTTTAGGTACTGCCGCGCCTATCGTGAAGTAATTAGATAATACCGTTCACCACCGGCATCACCACATCCAGCACGTCGCCGACAAGACCCAGTACCATACCCACGTCGAGTAGCTCATCGACCAGGCCTACGTCACCCAGTGGAACGATAATGGTGTTTACGATCGGCATGGTGGGATCCAGAATTTCGCCAACCAGGGGCAGTGCGTTAGTCGTTACAATGGCGAGGTTAAAATCCCCCAGCGGTGTACCGCCCAGCAGACCCAGAACCGGATCCAGAATAGGCTCGACAGTGTCCAGCAGCGTGCCAACCAGGCCGAGCAGGTCGCCGGTAGGCAGTGCCAGGCCCAGACCACCGCTTCCGCCGAGGAGGCCGTCTAGCGCCAGCAGGCTGGTGAGATCGCCGAGGCCACCAAGGCCATCAAGTACCAGCAATCCATCGAGACCGCCAAGACCATCCAGTGCAAGCAGGCCGCCAAGATCGCCAAGGCCGTCAAGTGCCAGTAAGCCGGTGAGGCTGTCGAGCCCACCCAAGCCGCCACCGAGTATCGGCAGGCTGCTCAGGTCGAGGATCTCTAGCGAAAGAATGTCGAGGGACAGGATGCTGGTGAGTGAATCCAGTTGTAGGGCATCAAGAGGGAGAAGGTTGTCCAGCTGAGCGAAACTGCTGCTGGCAAACAGCATTCCCATAATGAATCCCAGAATGTGTGTCTTTTTCATGTAGTGCTCCTTTGGGGACGGAAGTTTTAAACCTGGGTTTTAGTAGTAAGTTTTGGGACGGACATCATTGTCACGGGGAGTACTGCAAAGCGGATGCCAAAAGTAATAAATGTGTCAGATATAGGTAAATCCGGGGAATGGGAGGGAATGAAGAATGGGCTTTTGCTGACTTAAAAGGCTCAATGGCACAGCAATAATTTTTGTGTAATAGTTTATAACTATTTAATTATGTTGTGATTTAATGCAGATATTTCAGCAGTTTATGAAACTTGGGTGCCGCCTGGATTCGTTGGACTGCTTGGTGATGAGTACTGAGGCTGCGCGGCAAATGCGAGGGGGAATCAAGGCGAGAAAGGTTCGTTAAAGGTCACAATCGTTAGGTTTGCGCATTAATGATGCATAACTAATGCGCTTTATCGGTTCGCGAGGGTCGTCACTAGGGAAGAGAGCAAAAGTCCTGCGTCGTCGTCGCTCTGCCCCTTTTGTGCGGCGTCGATTGCGGTGGCCTGCTGTAACAGTGCGGCGAGCTTGCGCGTATTGAGACGGCGCAGAGCATTTTTATAGAGTGCCTTGCGTTTGTCCCAGACCCTGGCCTGGTCCAGTACCCGATCTAGGTTATGGCCGTTTTCAATCTGGCGCGCACACTCATAGAGATTGCGCACTTCACGACTGATTGCACCTAGCATGGCGATTTCTTCGCTGCCTTCGGCGAGGAGGCTGTTTAACATCTGCAGCGCTAGGGCCGCGTTGCCGGCCAGTGTGGCATCAATCAGTTTGAATACATCGTATCGGGCGCTGCTGGCGACGGCGCTGGCGACGGTTTCCGCATCAATGGTTCGCTCTCCAACCAGGACTTTCAGTTTGCGAATTTCCTGATCGGCCGCCAGCAAATTGCCTTCAACCCGATCAGCGAGTAACTCGGCGGCCTCGCGGTCAGCGGTCAGCCCCTGCTCTTTTAAGCGATGAAGAATCCAGTTACCCAAGTGCTGGCGCTCTACCGGCCATACTTGGATCGTCGCACCTATTTTATCGATGGCTTTGACCCATTTACTGTTCATGCTACGGCTGTCCAGCCGCCCACAACTAATAAGGAGGATATTGCTGCCGTCGGCAAGGTCGAGGTATTGCTGGAGTGCCGCGGAGCTTTTCTGGTTCATTGCGGCTTTGCCCATACGCAACTCAATCAGTTTGCGTTCGCCAAATAGGGACATGGATTGTCCGGCTTCAAGCAATTGCTGCCAGTCGAAATTGCGTTCGGCTTCGAGGACCTCGCGTTCCTCAATGCCCTGCTGGCGACTGCATGCTCTGATGGCGTCGCAGGATTCCTGGACCAGGAGTAATTCGTCGCCACTAACCAGGTACACTGGGAGCAGCTTTTTTTGGAGCTCGTTATTCAGTTGCTCCAGGCGAATTTTCATTGTGTCGCCTGATCGAGCGTGTTGGTGTCGAGCTGCTTGAGC
>JBFEVY010000118.1:0-9715 GCA_041546665.1 Spongiibacteraceae bacterium
AAACTGTTTATCCTGCTCGGCGGCTTTTTTATCGCCAACGCGCTGATAGCAGAATTTATCGGCGTAAAAATTTTCTCGCTGGAAAACACCCTGGGCATAAAACCCGTATCGCTGAGTTTTTTCGGCGTGGAGAACCTGTCGTTTAATCTCACTGCGGGTGTGCTGCTGTGGCCAGTGGTTTTTGTGATGACCGACATTATCAACGAGTACTACGGCATACGTGGCGTACGCCTGCTGTCCTGGCTGGCAGCAGCGTTGATTGCTTACGCTTTTGTGATGTTTTTCTTCGGCATCAACCTGGTACCTGCGGATTTTTGGCCGCAATCCCATATACCTCCCAATCTGCCGCCGGCGGAGAAGCAGGCACTGCTGGCCAAGGTCGGCGACTACGACTACGCCTACCGCCTGGTATTTGGTCAGGGTCTGTGGATTATTATTGGCTCGCTGGTGGCCTTTCTTATCGGCCAGATTATCGACGTTAAGGTTTTTCACGGCGTCAAACGCATGACCGGTGAAAAGTTTATCTGGCTGCGAGCTACCGGCTCGACGCTGATCAGCCAGTTCATCGACAGCTTTGTCGTTTTGCTGATCGCCTTCTACATCGGTGCCAATTGGCCGCTCTCACTGGTGCTGGCCATCGGCGTGGTGAATTACATTTACAAGTTCACCATGGCGGTGCTGCTCACACCGGTGATTTACGCGGTACACGGACTGATCGAGCGCTATCTGGGCAGGGAGCTTGCCACCCAGATGAAAAATGCCGCCCTGGCCGATCAGTAATTCAGCAGCGCGTTGTCACTGCACATCTTGTTTTAATATCTTGCGAGCCTTTTCGATAAACTCCGCGGAATGGTGGTCATCGGCGGGTTCGCCAAGCCGCTCGCGGCAGCGATCCAGCAGAATTTCCTGGGCAGTGACCCGCGCATGCTGCTTGTCATTGGCGGCAATCACATGCCAGGGCACGACACTACCGGTATTGGCCAGCATATCGTTATACGCCTGCTGATATTCCCGATAAAAGCCGTGACTGCGCAAATCCGACTCAGTCAGCTTCCAGCATTTTTCCGGACTCTCCAGTCTGGAAATCAGGCGCTGCCGCTGCTCCTTATGGTCGATATAGAGCAAAATCTTCACGACGACGACCCCGTCATCCATCAGCATTTTTTCAAAATGGCAGATTTCCTCATAGTACTGGGCATAGTTCGGCAGAGCTTCCTCTACCCGCTCTACCAACACCCGGCCATACCAGGAGCGGTCAAAGACCGCCATCTGCCCTTTCTTAGGTAATCGCGCCCAAAATCGTTGCAGGTAATGTTGTGCCTGCTCAGTTGCGTTTGGCGCGCCAATAGAGTGAACACGCACACTGCGGGGGTCCATATACCTCACTGCCCGGCGAATTATTCCGCCTTTGCCCGCCGCATCAGGCCCTTCCATCACCAGCACAACCCGGTGCTGATGGCGGTATACCCACAATTGCAGGTGCATTAATTCAAGCTGCAAGGCTTTGATTTTTTTGCGGTAAAGTTCATTTTGCAAAACCGGATAACTCAGTGCTGAGACATCCACAGGGCCTGCTAGCGGCTCAGTATATTTCTTCATCGGTATCGTTCATTGATCACTGTGTATTCTCAGCATAGCAAAGTTTTTTCGCCGCCCGTGAACCACCGATTCACCACTTTAAGAACCGCCTTTAAACCGCACCAAATACGACCGCATTGCACCATATTGACGCATTTGTTTTGTGACATAATCAGGCCCTTCGTTTTGGATTCAGGAAATAACATCATGAGCGGCCAACCGATACTGAAAGACGCCACCCTCACCGTAAAACAGCGCTATGCCATTCTCTGCTTTGACCGGGACGACGTCAGAAACGCCCTGACCGGCACTGAGCTGATCGACGATATTTGTAATACCGTTGACTGGGCCAATAACAACCCGGAGATTTCCTGCCTGATTCTCACCGGCAACGGCAAGGCCTTTAGTTCCGGCGGCAATGTGAAAGATATGCGTGACCGCAGCGGCATGTTTGGCGGCAGCCCAGCAGAAATCGCCGACAGTTACCGGCGCGGCATCCAGCGTATTTCCCGCCAGATGCACAACGCTGAGGTGGTGACCATTGCCGCAATCAACGGCGCCGCGGTGGGCGCGGGCTTTGATCTGTGTAGCATGTGTGATTTGCGAATCGGCTGTGAACACACCCGCTTTGGCGAGACATTTATCAATCTTGGCCTGATTCCCGGCGACGGCGGCGCCTGGTTCCTGCAGCGCCTGGTCGGCTACCAACGCGCGGCCGAATTGACTTTCAGTGGTCGGATTATCGATGCGGAAGAAGCAAGCCAGCTCGGCCTGCTGCTGGAGTGCGTGCCCGCCGGCGAGCTGCTGGCAAAGGCCGAGGAATACGCACAAACCTACGCCGCCAAACCGCCCCAGGCCCTGCGGATGAGTAAGCGCCTGTTAAAGGCCGCGCAGCGCCAGGAGTTGGAGGATTTTCTGGACCTGTGTGCCGACACCCAGAGTCAGTGCCATCACAGCGAGGATCACCACCGCGCCGTCGAGAGCTTCTTCACCAAAGAAACACCCGAATTCAAGGGCAACTAGCCGCAACCCTCCCCTTCGGCACGAGATTACTGCCAGCACTATCGCGCTGGCAGTACCTCAATCTGGTCGACCACGCCTTCTTTATCGTCAAAGATCTCCATGGTGACCTTAAAGCCCCACAGGGTGCTCAGGTGTTTTAACACTTCCCTCGCATCTTCAGTCAACGGGCGGTCGTGCAGGCGCTGATAGCGCAACACCAGGGAGCGATCACCCATGTGCTCATAACGCTGGATTTGAATATCCGGCACCAGCACGTCGCGATTGTATTGGCGCGACAACATCCGCCGCACCTCACGATAGCCTTCATCGTCATGAATCGCCGCCACCCGCAAATGCTCGTCCTTCTGAATATCAGCTATGGCGAACAGGTGGAATTCCCGAATAAGCTTGGGGGACAAATACTGGGCAATAAAGGACTCGTCCTTGTAATTGCGCATGGCAAAGTCCAGCGTCTCCCGCCAGTCACTACCGGCAATATCGGGGAACCAGGCCCGGTCCTCGTCGTCGGGATTTTCGCAAATGCGGCGAATATCCCGCATCATGTTAAAGCCCAGGGCATAGGGGTTGATGCCCGAATAACCGGGGTGGTCGAAACCTGGCTGCATCACTACATTGGTGTGCGACTGCAGCACCTCAAACATAAAGCCGTCATCTACCAGCCCCCGATCGTACATGGTATTGAGCAGAGTGTAGTGCCAGAAGGTCGCCCAGCCCTCGTTCATCACCTTGGTGAGTCCCTGGGGGTAAAAATACTGGGCGAGCTTGCGCACAATCCGCACGATCTCCCGCTGCCAGGTTTCCAGGGTAGGCGAGTATTTTTCAATAAAATACAGCAGGTTTTCCTGAGGCTCCGGCGGAAACACTGCCTTTTTGACCTTGTGCTCCTTTGCCCCCCCCTTGTCTTGACGCGGCAAGGTTCGCCAGATGTCGTCAAACTGCATTCTGGCATGCTCTGCCCGGTCGTGCTGACGCTGCAGCTCCTCATAGGCAGAGAGGGGCGAGGGACGATGAAAACGGTCCACCCCATGGTCCATCAGGGCGTGACAGGCATCGAGCGTTTCCTCAACCTTGTCGATGCCGAATTTCTGTTCACATTCAAAGATGTATTTTCGGGCGAACACCATGTAATCGACAATGGCGTCAGCGCTGGTCCACTGTTTAAAGAGGTAGTTACCCTTGAAGAAAGAGTTATGACCAAAGCAGGCATGCGCAATAACCAGCGCCTGCATCGGCATACTATTGTCTTCCATCAGGTAGGCAATACAGGGGTCGGAGTTAATCACCAATTCGTAGGCCAGGCCGCGCATTCCGCGTCGATAGCCCTCTTCATTTCGGATAAACTCCTTACCGTAACTCCAGTGAGTATAACTGATTGGCAGGCCCACCGAGGCGTAGGCATCCAGCATCTGCTCCGACGAAATCACTTCAATCTGGTTGGGATAGGTATCCAGACCAAATTCTTTGGCGATCTTGCCAATTTCGTAGTCGTACTCCTGCAGCAGCTCAAAGGTCCAATCGCCCCCGCGGGATAAAGGCGCCGCGCGCTGTTCTACACTGCTCATGCCGCCTCCTTCTGAAACAGGTCCCGCAATACCGGGTACACATCGCCCCGGTGCATTACTGTTTTCATCGCGAAATTGACATTCTGGATCTGGCTGTACGCCCCACCCAACGGCGTAATGCTGCTCGGGCTATCCGGTACTTCAACGTAAGAGAAGTAACGGCACAGGGGGAGAATATCCCGACTCAAGCGTGCACAACTGCGCTGTGGATCGCTGCCGAAGGCATCACCATCTGAGACCTGAGAGCCGTAGATGTTCCAGTCGTTGCCGCTGTAACGCTCCTCGATGATTTCCATCATCAGGTTCAGCGCCGACATCACCACCGTACCGCCGGTTTGCGGGTCGTGGAAAAAGGCTTCTTCGTCGACCTCTTCCGCATTCGAGGTATGGCGGATAAACACCAGATCCACCTGTTCATACTTACGACTCAGAAACATATACAGCAGGGTAAAGAAGCGTTTTGCGAGGTCCTTTTTCTGCTCCGACATGGAGGCAGACACATCCATCAGGCAAAACATCACCGCCCTGCTAATCGGCTTGGGTTCTTTCACCCGGTGCCGAAAGCGGAGGTCGTATTCATCGAGAAACGGCACCCGCTCGATACGGGACTTGAGCGCGTCGATTTCTTCCGCCGGCGCGCCGCTTTGCTCCAACTCCCGCAGCTCCCGCTTTAAGGGAGACTGCAGCGCAAGTCGGCGCGCCATGGCATTTTTCAGTGAACGGGGAACAGAGAGATTTGCGGGAACACCGCTCGGCGTATATCCGGCCCGGCGATACTTGAATTGCTTTGAATCGCCCAGCACGTTGCGCGCCAGACGCGGCAATTCCAGATCATCAAAGAACAGATTCATGAACTCTTCTTTGGAGAGCGTGAACATGAAGTTGTCCTGGCCGTCGCCGCCGTCGCCACCGCCGCCTTGTCCGCTGCCTCCACCGCCGCCGCCCTGCGGCCTGGCGATCAGATCGCCCTTGGTAAATTCCTTATTGCCGGGATGAACCATCTCGCGATCACCACCGCGACCGATTCGGAACCGAGGTTCGGTAATGTCTTTTACCGGTATACCCACTTCACCACCACGACCAATATCGGTGATGGAGCGTTCCGCAACCACATCGGCTACCGCGCGCTTTAATTGCGCTTTGTACCGCCTGATAAAACGCTGACGATTCGTCGCGTTTTTATTGCGATCGTTCAGGCGGCGGTCAATAATCATTGACATAATTCGCCCTTACTCTGGAGCGCCACACAGACAGGTCTGTGCTAACCGGCGCTCATCAACGGGGTCACAGCAAAGCCAGCCTAGCCGGCCTTGCGCACTCGCAGATACCATTCAGAAAGCAGTCTAACCTGTTTCGGTGTATAGCCTTTTTCGACCATCCGCGTTACAAAGTTTTCGTGCTTCTGCTTGTCTTCTGCGGAAGCTTTTGCATTGAAGGAAATCACCGGCAGCAACTCTTCAGTGCTGGAGAACATTTTCTTCTCAATGACTTCACGCAGCTTCTCGTAACTTGTCCAACTGGGGTTGCGGCCTTCATTTTGCGCCCGTGCCCGCAGTACAAAGTTGACGATCTCGTTACGGAAATCCTTGGGATTGGCAATGCCCGCCGGTTTTTCGATTTTCTCCAGCTCGCTGTTCAGCGTTGCACGGTCAAATATTGCGCCGGTTTCGGGGTCGCGATAGTCCTCGTCCTGAATCCAGTAGTCCGCAAAGGTCACGTAGCGGTCGAAGATGTTCTGACCGTACTCAGAGTACGACTCCAGATACGCAGTCTGAATTTCCTTGCCCACGTACTCGGCATAGCGCACCGCCAGCCAACCCTTGATGAATTCAAGGTATTGACGCTGCTGATCCTCCGGCAACTGCTCGCGCATAATGCGCTGCTCCAACACATACATCAGGTGCACGGGGTTAGCGGCAATTTCCGAGTTGTCGTAGTTGAATACCGCCGACAACACCTTGAAGGCAAAGCGAGTCGACATACCGGTCATGCCCTCGTCAATACCGGCGTAATCGCGGTATTCCTGAAAGGACTTCGCCGCGGGGTCAGTATCTTTAAGCGACTCGCCGTCATAGACCCGCATTTTGGAGTAGATGCTTGAGTTTTCCGGCTCGGCAAGGCGCGTCAGCACCGAGAACTGAGCCAGCATCTCAAGCGTACCGGGCGCACAGGGTGCATCGGCCAATGAGCTGTGGCGCAGCAGTTTCTCGTAGATTCGAACCTCTTCGGACACCTGCAAACAGTAAGGCACCTTGACGATATATACCCGATCCAGGAACGCCTCGTTGTGCTTGTCATTGCGGAAACTCTGCCATTCCGACTCGTTCGAGTGAGCCAGCACAACGCCCTGGAAGGGAATCGCCGAGAAGCCTTCGGTACCTTTGTAGTTGCCCTCCTGCGTCGCGGTCAGCAGCGGGTGCAACATTTTGATTGGCGCCTTAAACATCTCTACAAATTCAAGCAAACCCTGGTTCGCCAGACACAGACCACCGGAGTAAGAATAGGCGTCGGGGTCGTCCTGTGAATAGGCTTCCAGCTTACGAATATCCACCTTACCGACGAGGGTTGAAATATCCTGGTTGTTCTCATCGCCGGGCTCGGTCTTGGTTACTGCAACCTGCTTGAGAACCGATGGCTGAACGCGCACTACACGGAACTGGGTCAAATCGCCTTCGTATTCTTCCAGACGCTTGATCGCCCAGGGCGACGAGATTCCGGTGAGATAGCGCTGAGGAATACCGTACTCCTCTTCAAGCTGCCTGCCATCGCGCTGAGGATCAAAAAGCCCAAGTGGAGATTCGTTAATCGGAGAGCCTTTGAGCGCATAGATGGGGTAAGCCTCCATCAACTTCTTGAGACGCTCTGCGATGGAGGACTTACCGCCGCCCACCGGCCCGAGCAGATACAAGACCTGCTTGCGCTCTTCGAGTCCCTGCGCCGCATGCTTAAAGTAAGCTACGATCTGGGAGATCACATCTTCCATCCCGTAAAACTCGGCAAATGCGGGATAGCGTGGAATCATTCTATTGGAAAAGATGCGCGACAAACGCGGGTCTTGGCGAGTATCAATGAGTTCAGGCTCACCAATGGCAGCAAGCATACGCTCTGCCGGTGTCGCGTAAGCAAGGGGGTCTTCACGGCACAGATCGAGATATTCCAGAAGTGACATCTCTTCATCACGTGCTTTGAGGTATTGCTCACGGACGTTGTCAAGTATGCCCATTATTGCAATCTCCTTTGTCGGCTGCGCCAGAAATTGTTCAGCAGATGGCGTAGCGATTTGCGTACAGTATGAGTGTCTGCCCGTTCACTCTACTCCCTTACGTCATCCTTCTCCAGTTCGATCTAAGAAAAAAATTTTCTGAAATCAGCGACGTAAGCTTGGCGTTTTTGGTAATTTCTGTACCGAAAAAGCCCACACAAAATACAAAGCAAAAGGCGCGCCATATCTTGTATGCTGTTTTCATACTACGTTCTCTCAGCCCTGCTCGGGCATTAAGGATTCTACCTACAGTGCTGCTAACAACGCCTACAGCAGCAACAATAAAAACCCTATCACAGCATGACTACTCATACTTAGACTAGGCTTTCTAAAAACATTCAGTTGCTACCTGCAAATAACATTAGCAAATAAAAACGCCGGCATAAGCCGGCGTTGAAAAAGTACATCACATTTCCACTACATCAGCGTTCGATCTGACCCAGGTTGGCGTGTATCACCGAACCACTGATCACCGGATTGCCCGCACAGAAAAACAGGGTTTCAGCAATTTCCTCCGGTGCGATCAAACGCCCCTGAGAAACCATCCCGGTTATCGCCGCCTCCACCGCGGGATCATCCCCCATCTGTCCGCGCAGCATAGCGGTATCGGTAAACCCCGGACAGACACAGGCACTGTGGATATTGCGACCAACCAGATCCTGCACCGTTGCCCGCATCAGACCGATAACCGCATGTTTGCTCGCCACATATGAGGCGCAACCCGCCACCGCTTTTTCCGCCAGGGTTGTGCCCACGTAGAGGATTGACGAGCCCGGCTTCATGAAGGGTATCAACAGCGCATTGAGCTGTTGCGGCGCGACCAGATTGACCTGCAATACCTCACGAAAATTCTCGGCGTCGAGATCACATACTGAATCGCTGTCGTGACGGGCCGCGTTGTGTATCAGCGTGATACGAGACGCTTTGGTAGCGGCGGCCTGTAACTGCGTCGCACAAGCTGCCAGCCAGTCCGCTTGCTGAACATCCGCAAGTACCTGTTCGACGCCCTCCTGCGCGATGGGCCGCCGGGACAGATTGAGCACCCGATACCCCGCCGTCAGAAAGCGGCGCACCGTGGCCAGACCAATACCACCGCTGCCGCCGGTAATAATCAAAAGTTCTCCCGAGTGTTTCTGTTGCTCTGCCATACTCACCCGCGCCTCCAACTCGCCGAACCCCACTGCCCTGGCCCGGATGACACCTTCATCACCAGCTCCTTGATCTCATTGCCCTCAATAAATACCGCGTCGGTCAGCAACAACTCCAGAAGATAACGCGCAAACTCTTCAACGGTGGTATTGCGCACTGGCAGCACCAAGGTATCGGCCTTGAGGAACGACAGGGCCTTACCGGCAAATTCGGTCTGATAGTAGTCTCCCTCTTCCCGAATGGTCAGATAGGGCGATTCACCAGGTAACAGGGTGTATTCGTCAATGCTGTCACAGAGCTCGCGCAAGCGTTTCTTGATCTCAACATAACTGAAACACATGCCGTTCTCACCCACCTCCGCGGTCAGCACCAGGCTGACCCTGAAGTTGTGGCCGTGCAGGCGCTCCCGCTCGGTTGCCGAAAAAATGGTGAAGTGCGCTCCGGAGAATTTAATATCCTCCTTGCTGATTTCAATGCTTGTGTACTGTTCTACCGGCATGGTGTTGTTATTCCCAGTAAGGCGTTTCCGGATTTAGCTGGCATAGTCGCCATTGTTATCGAGGTATTGCTGAGAATGGGAGATTATCGCATTTACGACCTCATTTTCAGACAAATCCTCTACGTTTACGGTAAATGTTGCCACATCGATGTAGCGGGGACAGCGATCCTGATACACCGTATCCAAGCTGTCGCCGGGCGCGCTGGCAATTCCCCGGTCCGCAAAATTGTCCAGCCGCGCATGTAACGTCGCCAGCGAGCACTCCAGGTAAACCAGCTCACCGTAGGCGCCGAGGTGGCGCATTGCTGCGGCGCTATATACTGCGCTGCCGCCGGTCGCCACAATTGCCCCAGAGAAGTCCTCGGCGAGAATCACCTGCTCTTCTATTTCCCGCAGGCGCAAATAGCCCTCCTGGTCCAGAATATCCTGCAGGCGCTCTCCGCTGTACTGAACGATCAGATCATCGGTATCCACAAACCGGCGCTGCAGGCGCGCCGCCAGGCGCTTTCCCACCGTCGATTTGCCCACCGCAGGCATGCCAATCAAAATAATTGCAGAGTTTTCTGTCATTCCCAGTCACCGTACGCATGACACCTCACCTTGCCACAGGACCGGCGGCCGTAAAAGCCGGGCAAAAAAAAC
>JBFEVY010000431.1:0-1748 GCA_041546665.1 Spongiibacteraceae bacterium
AGCCACTCGGACATACTCACACACCGAAAAATAATCCTGCTCGCTCTGCTCCTCGCCGTCTTCATCAGCAGAGATCTGAGCGATGGCCGCAATATCCCCCAGGGCTTCGGTGAGATCGTCCGAATAAGCTCTGGAGCCCCGCTCCGCGAGCTGCAGCTTCCCGGCCATGGCAAACCCGGTCAGAAAGCCCTGGCACCACTGCCCGAGACTAACAATCCGCTGCCCCAGTTCAAATTCGTCACCCGGCAAGAGCAACGTCAAACCCAGCTCACCGCCCTCCAGCTCTGATTTGGCCTCACTGTAGACGCGATACAGATATGCCGACTGTTCGGGGTTGAGGGATTCGCAGTCCAACAGATCCTGGCAGTGCTGCGGCCACGCCTCCTCGGCAATCGGATTCCCCCCCGCTGCGATAAATCCAGTTGCATAGCCGTGCAGCTCCGACGGCGGCTGCAACGCGCCCACGCTGAGAAAAATATCCGCCAATTCATCGTGATCCAGACGTTCAGACATGCTTACTCTCTAAATAAGTCGCTAGAATCCCCTCAGCCAGCAGGCGGGGCAAGTCGCGAAATGGTATCGCCACTCGCCCGGAAAATCGAATGCTTACCAGCTTTGAGGGAAAATCACGCCCCCGTCAACAACTTGCAAGCGATTCCTCAACCAGCACCATTGACCACCGACTTCGCTCCACTCTACTATAATCCTTCAAACGCAAGCGCCTTCACTTTCTGGCAATACCCAGCCAGAGCGGCATTAACAAACGGGGAATTGGACATGGACGAGCGGCAACTGCAGCTGGTCGAGCGCAAAGTTGACGAACTGATCCAGCTCTGTGACCAGCTGGACAGAGAAAACCGCGCCCTCAAGGCCGATGCGCTACACTGGCGAACAGAACGCGAGCAGCTGATCGAAAAAACCGATATGGCGCGGGCCAAGGTGGAATCCATGATCCAACGCCTTCGCACGCTGGAAAAAGACCACTGAGACCCGCCAGGCAGCACTGGCAACGGCAAACTAGCGGAGACACGCATTGAGCACACAAACGGTCAGCGTCAAGATTCTCGACAAGGAATTTCAGGTTGCCTGCCCCACCGACCAGCAACAAAGCCTGCTACAGGCGGCGCAGCACCTCGACAAACAAATGCGCGACATCCGCACCACCGGCAAAGTCATCGGCCTTGAGCGCATTGCCGTAATGGCCGCGCTGAATATCAGCCACGAACTCCTGCAGGCAAAAAACCAGGGCATCAGCAGTGAAGCGGAAACAGAAGCCGTGAAGCGCATTAACGACCGCGTAGACTCAACCTTGCACCGTTGTCGACAGTTGGAAATCAGCTGAGCCAACACCCTGCCCTATTATTGGGCTCTCGCTGGCGGTATACTGAGCCACACCCTGAGGTATTTGCTAGGTTGCCAATCCCCTGAGCCGATGCTTTAAAACCCGGAGAGCTCCAGCCAAAATCGGTGTGCATGTCCGCGTGACGGAAAGCCTAAAGATTTTGCAGAGTAATCCACCTTGAACCGCTGGGTTCAAGGGTCACGCAGCCGGCGGTACTCTCGGGGCCTTTCATTCTGGATGAACCGCCCTTCCTGCCATGAAGCACCAGAAATCCTTACTCCGCAACGAGCTTCGACAACGGCGCCGGGCACTTTCTTGTCGACACCAACGCCTCGCCGCACAGCGAGTGGCTCGCGCCCTGAAAGCGCTCCCGGAATACCAGAACAGTCGGCACATTGCCCTGTAT
>JBFEVY010000008.1:0-25222 GCA_041546665.1 Spongiibacteraceae bacterium
ATCAAGCGCACCTGGGTAATGTTCAGGTGTTCGCACATGACCTTGAGCAGGCTGTAGTCCCGCATATCGGCACCAAACCCCAAGCGCTCATTGGCTTCCACGGTATCAGCGCCTTCATCCTGCAGCTTGTAGGCGCGGATTTTATTGATCAGGCCAATACCTCGCCCTTCCTGGCGCAAATAAAACAACGCACCGCGACCCTCTTCAGCGATCCGCGCCAGGGCGGCCTCCAACTGTGAGCCGCAGTCACAGCGCATGCTGAACAGGGCATCGCCCGTTAAGCACTCGGAGTGAATACGCGCGAGTACCGGCTGGCCATCACCCACGTCGCCGAGGGTCAGCACAATGTGTTCTTTGCCATTGTCCGCATCTTCGAATCCGTGGATATCGAATACTCCCCACGGAGTGGGAAGCTTGGAGGATTCAATAAATCTCAGCGCCACTGGGGTCTCCAGAAAAAAATCGGTCGCGCATTTTACCAGTACACTGACGATCAGGCGAATTTTCAGTGAAATTGAAGCTTAATCGACGGACTCGCCATGTAAGGCGAGCAATTCCGCCACCACAGCCTCGGGATTTTCGGCTTCGGTGATTGCACTGATCATTGCACAACTCCCCACCCCCGTGCCCAGCACATCGACCGCACGCTTGGGGTCGATTCCGCCAATCGCGGTAAGCGTATAGTCACCGCCAAGTATATTGACCCAACGCTGCAGCTGGTTAACTCCCTGGGGTTCAAAGGGCATGGCCTTGCTGTTGGTCGCAAATATCGGCCCGATGGCAATATAACTAGGGCGGATGCCATGCGCGCGCGCCACTTCATAGTAACTGTGAGTACTCACTCCCAGCCGCAGCCCTGCCTCTGCGATGGCGGACAGGTCAGCCTGATCCAGGTCTTCCTGCCCCAGGTGAACACCGTAGGCCCCCGCCGCAATGGCCTGCTGCCAGAAGTCATTGATAAACACCCGTGCGTCAAAGCGCTGGCCCAGGGCCACCGCGCGCTCGACTTCCGCCGTCAAGGCTGCACTTTCAAGCGCCTTGGTCCGAAGCTGTACCGTTTTAACGCCGCATTTCAGCAAGCGCTCCACCCAATCCGCCGAATCGACCACCGGATATAGTCCCAAAGCGCCGTCACAGGAGGGAAAAGCCAGGCGAGGCGCCTCTTGCATATGCCAGCTGACACTGGGAAAGTCCGCCAGTCGCTGAGGCCAGCCGACATGGGCCACAGGCCCCGGACCACCACCCAACTGCACTGCCATTCGCAGGCCCTGACTGACATAGGCCTTGGCAATCACCAGCGCGTCGCGTAGCTCGTAACCCTTCGCGATCAGCGCGGCTATGGCCGAGGACAGGCTGCAACCCGTGCCGTGGCTGTGTACCGTATCGATATTTTTTCCGCTCAGCCAGAAGCCGCTTTCGCCATCTGTCCAATAATCCAGGCGCCGATCATCCAGGGTGGGAAAGTGCCCGCCGGTAATCAGCACCGAGCGAGCCCCCAGCGCGCAGATGTCCGCCGCGGCCCGTTCGACCGCGGCAAGTCCGCCAATATTGCGATTGAGCAGCTTTTCCGCCTCGTGAAGGTTCGGCGTCAACAGGTCCGCACGGGGAAGAATCTTGGCAACAAACAGCTCAAACGCTTCGTCGTCCAGCAATTCACCGCCGCTGCTCGCGGTCATCACCGGATCGCACACCACAAAGCCACTGTAGTCGTCGAGGTATTTGGCGACCATTTCAACGACTTCCATGCCGCCCAGCATACCCAGCTTGATCGCATCAGCTGGCAGATCACTGTCCAGCGCATTAATCTGCGCCGCCAGCGTTCGCCGCGGCGTGCCGGAAATATGCCCGACTGTGAAGCTGTTTTGTGCGGTCAACGCGGTAATAACCGTGCAGCCATGAACGTGAAAGTCGTGAAAGGTGGCCAGATCAGCCTGAATACCCGCGCCGCCACCGGAATCGGAGCCCGCTATTGCCCATGCAATAGGCTTGGAATGTGTTGCCATATCAATCGCTAACCCGCTGTTTTCACCGAGAAGTATAGCTTGTGGTGTAGGCAGCAGCGAACCCAAAAACAATTATTTACCCGCCTCGCCCAGGCACAGTCTTTAAATCCCCCTCGCCGTGGGCGCGACCGACTTAAATCATGTATTTTTAACAAGACGCGACACAACAATACGCCGACGGAGGCCACGATGCCCTTACGAGCAATGCTCATTCCGCTACTACTGCTGGCCTGCACACACGCCGTGGCGACTACCGACTGCGGCAACGCGGCGCTTGCCCTGCAAGTGCTCGGCAGCGGCGGCCCGGAAATCGGCGACCAGCGGGCAAGCAGCAGCTACCTGCTCTGGCGGGACGGACGCGCCGAGGCTCTGATCGACACCGGCCCCGGCTCAGCTCTGCACTTTGAGCAGCTTGGCGCCCGCCTGGAAGACCTTCAGGCTATCCTTTACAGTCACTATCACACGGATCACAGCAGCGATTTTGCTGCCTTTGCCAAAGCGATGTATTTCTCAGACCGCATAGCACCGCTAGCGGTATTCGGCCCTCCCGGCAATGACCGCTTTCCCTCTACCGAAGCCTTCCTCGCTCGCACGATTGGCCCCCAGGGGAGCTACGCCTACCTAAACGACTATCTCATACCCGACCGCCCCGGACAGTTTCATTTTCAAGCCAAAATCGTTCAGGCAGAGTCAATCGAACTTGCACCCGGACTGACCGCCACGCCAATTCCCGTCAAGCACGGTCCCGTTCCGGCACTGGCCTGGAAGCTCACCGCCGACAAAAAAACCATTTTAATCAGCGGCGATTTAAGCAACCCCGAAGCACTCTCTGATGAGGCACAGAACGCCACGCTGATCGTTGCCCATCACGCCATTCCCGAACAGGCCGGGCCACTGGCCAGGCAACTTCACGCCACACCAAGCCAGCTCGCCAGACTCGCGGCGCAATCGCAAACCGAACAACTGGTACTGAGCCACCTGATGCGACGCAGCCTGGCCCAGAAACAAAAAAGCCTGGCGATTATTCGCCAGGCTTATAAAGGAAAGATCAGCTTTGCCGAGGACCTCGACTGCTACCCGCTGCGCTAGCGCAGCGAGAGGTTTAGAAGTGGTAGGCCGCCTCAATACCGTAGGTGCGCGGCTCGCCCACCAGGTATTCGTCGTAACCGAAGCTGGCCTGCAGATTAAGTGCGTAAACGTTGTACTCTTCCGCCAGCAGGTTTTTGCCCCACAATGACACGCTGTAGCTGCCATCACTGGCGTACCAGCCCAGGCGACCGTTATACAGCCAGTAAGCGTCCTGACGAATTTCGCCATAACCGTACTGGTCGTTGTAGGCGCTGAACCACTGGTCGCCCTGGTAGCTGGCGTTGGCGTTCACACTGAGATAGCCGGAATCGGTGATGATCAGGTCATAATCCACAGAGAAGCTGAAGTTCAGCTTCGGCGCAGAGATCAGCTCGTTACCAGACAGATCCACCTGGTCGTTATCCTGCTCAATGGTTTCAGTATTGGCCAAAGTGAGTTCAGAGAACTCAGTTTCAAGCAGACCCACCGCCATCTGAATCGTCATACGCTCGGTTGGACGCGCCCACAGCTCTGCCTCAAGGCCGAGGATGCTCGATGAGCCCGCGTTTTCCAGGAAGTTGGAAATACCCACCACGTTAATAAACTGCTGGTCGGTGTAATCGTAGTAGAACGCCGCCGCATTCAGACGCACACTACCTTCAAACAGGTCAGCTTTGAAACCGGCCTCGTAGGCGTCGATGTATTCAGGTGCCGCGTAGGCGCCACCGTCTACTGTCCGCTCTACATAGTAAACACCGCCGTTAAAGCTACCGGCGCGGTAGCCGTGGCTGGCACTGACGTAGGCCATCCACTCTTCACTGAGACGGTAATCCAGACCGATTTTGCCAGTCCATTCTTTTTCAACCACTTCCAGTTCGGGTGCTGAAGCCGTGGTGTAGGGACCGTGGGTGTAGCCCGCATTGGCCAACGATGTTAACGCACTTGGGTTGGTAATCAGGCCCAGCAACGAGTCCAGTGACATGGGCAGGCGAACCCAACCGTTGTCCACGCCGGTCGGGTTCCCTGGCACCCAGGTACCGCGGGGCGTGCCGTCATCAGCAAAACGCGACAGGTTGAGGTAGGGCATGGTGCTGGTGTCGCGGGTATAACGCAAACCAATATCCATACCGAAATCCGCCGTGAAATCAAAACGCATCTGGGTATAGGCTGCGGCGCTTTCCTTCTCGGTGTTCATGGTGTGCACCACCTGCCCCACATCGATCAGATACAGCGCGTCACCCAGGGTTGCCGGTTTGGCCACCACGACCCGCAGATCAGGCAGGTCGCCAAAGATCGTGTAGGCATTCTGCATATTCATTTCTTCGTAGCCGTAATACAGGCCGCCGATGATATTGAACATACCGTCAAAATTGGAGGTAAAGCGCAAATCCTGAGAGTAACTTTGTGAATCCGATGACCAGACAATTTCCAGCAGGCTTTTCGCCCCGCCGTCAGTATCCTGTTCCTGATAGTAATCGGCATCCAGGTAGGACGACACCGATGTCAGAGTGAAGGATTCGGCATTGTAATTCACGGTCATCACAGCGAGGTCGGTGTTGGTAACCAGAGCGCCGGACGCATTGGCTTCCACTTCATAAAAATCCAGACTGTCCGGCCGCGAATAGCCGGTGTAGTCGATATAACCGCCGTCCGGGGTCGGCGTGCGCGCCTCACCTTTTGGCGGCGTAGCTGTACCGTCATTACTGGAGGAAGTCAGCTTCAGCGTCGCATCCCAGGCGTCGTTAATGAGCCAGCTCAGCGCCAGACGCCCACCCATAAAGTCGGTTGCCGCACCATTGGAATTTTGGCCTTTAATGTCCATCCAGCCGTCATCACGCTTGAACTTGCCGGAAACCCGCGCCGCGAGCACACCGGAAATCAATTCTGCTTCGGTACCACCCTCGATACTGGTCGAACCGTAGTTACCGATACCGCCTTTAATATAACTGTCACCCTCACCGTCAAATCCGGGCGAACGGGTAATAATATTGATCGCACCGCCAGTCGTGTTCTTGCCGTAGAGCGTGCCCTGCGGGCCACGCAGAACCTCCAGACGCTCTATATCAAAGAAGCTGGCGCCGTGGCTGTAAGTAGGTCCCAGATACGCCTCATCAACATAAACCCCGATAGGGCTGGCTTGGTTGGAGCTATAATCAGACATGCTCACGCCGCGGATAGAGAAGATCGGCTGAACTTCACCGTAGGGACCACTGACTTGCATATTGGGCACCTGTGCACCAATATCGTTGGCGTTTTCAAAACCGAGTTTGTCGAGGGAATCACCTGACAAGCCGGTAACCGCAACAGGAATATCCTGGGTGCTCTCACTGCGCTTCTGCGCGGTAACCAGGACTTCCTCGAGCACTGGCGCAGAAACGGCGGCCAGCGAACAGGAAAAAAGTGATACACCCAAGACTAAAGGGCGAAATTTGAATCGTCGTGGAGCGCGTCGTATTTCAGTCGTTAAAAGCATCGCTTTCTCCTAAATTTGAGCACAAAATCTTAATTATGTGCATTACTGTGCAAAATACGGGTGACTGCTATAAAAAACCGCCGGCATTATAATGTAATCATAGTAAACATCACAGCCAATCCAGGAGAAACTTGCAATAATGACCACTAATTTACCGCTAAGCCTCGACGAATTTATGGCTGGCGTGGTCCGCCGAAATCCGGGTGAGATAGAATTCCACCAGGCTGTATTCGAAGTTGCGCAGGATATTTTTACTTATATTCGCGACAAACAAATCTATCACTCCGCTCAAATTCTTCGACGCCTCGCCGAACCAGATCGCATCATTTCATTTCGGGTTTGCTGGGAAGATGACCAGGGCAATATTCGCGTCCAACGCGGATTCCGGGTCCAGAACAGCAATGCGATTGGTCCCTACA
This sequence comes from Spongiibacteraceae bacterium, assembly GCA_041546665.1. Taxonomy (GTDB): domain Bacteria; phylum Pseudomonadota; class Gammaproteobacteria; order Pseudomonadales; family Spongiibacteraceae; genus Spongiibacter. The sequence goes on from JBFEVY010000008.1 coordinate 5,964, forward strand.
AAGGCGGCCTGCGCTTCCACCGCAGCGTCAACCAGAGCATTCTGAAATTTCTTGCCTTTGAACAGACGTTCAAAAACAGCCTAACGGGGCTACCCATGGGCGGCGCCAAGGGCGGTAGTGACTTCAACCCCAAGGGTAAAAGCGAGCGGGAAATCATGCGTTTTTGCCAGTCTTTCATGACCGAGCTCTATCGCCATGTGGGCGAAGACACCGATGTTCCCGCGGGCGATATCGGCGTCGGCGCACGGGAAATCGGCTATATGTTTGGCCAATACAAGCGCATCAGCAATCGCTACGTCGGCGTCCTGACGGGCAAAGGTCTGGAATGGGGAGGCAGCCTGATTCGCACCGAGGCCACCGGCTACGGCCTGCTGTATTTTGTTGAGGAAATGCTCAAGTATCGCACTGAGCGGGTTGAAGGCAAGCGGGTGGTCATTTCCGGTGCCGGTAATGTTGCCCTGCACGCAGCAGAGAAGGCGATTGTCATGGAGGCCACGGTACTCACAGTTTCTGATTCAACCGGCTTCCTCCACGACCCCGACGGCATCGACAGCGAAAAAATCAAGTGGCTGAAAAACTGTAAATTTCACGGCGATGGCAAGCTCGAAGGCTATTGCGAAGTTTACCCGAAAGCCACGTTCTACCCCGGCGAACGCCCCTGGAGAATTCCCTGCGATATCGCACTACCCTGCGCTACCCAGAACGAAATCACCACCAACGACGCCCGCATGTTGATTGACAACGGCGTAAGCCTGGTTGCCGAGGGGGCAAATATGCCCACCGAGAATGACGCCATCAAGCTGTTCCGTGAAGCGCGTATTCTGTTCGGCCCGGCAAAAGCCGCCAATGCCGGCGGGGTCGCAGTATCCGGCCTGGAAATGAGTCAGAACAGCCAGCACCTCTACTGGAAGGAAGATCAATTGCGGACCTTGCTGCGGGAAGTCATGCTGAACATCCACAGCCGCTGCCTGCAATACGGTTTACAGGAAGACGGCTATGTCGATTATGCGCGCGGCGCCAATATTGCCGGCTTTAAGAAAGTCGCCGACGCCATGCTGGCATTCGGGGTAGTGTTAGCCATGGGGCGCCACTTCCGTGGTGCCCGCTTGCTATCGCTTAGGGCTGATCAACGTACAGAATATAGTCGCCGCTGCCGCTATAGGATTTCACCCGCCAACGGTACTGGCCAGCAGTTCCTGTATAACTGACAGCCTCTTCACTGCTGGTGCCTTCAGATCGCGCCACAACAGACCAGGACTGAAAAATAAAGCCGCTCAATTTCTCTAGATATAAATCGAAGTCGGCATCAGCGGGCCCGCTTAAAAAGCCCCTGAACTCACCACCATTACTGCTAAAGCCGCCACTTTCCGGCCAGTAATTCTGCGCGCCGCCGCTCAGGCTGCCGCTGCTTTGAGCACATTCCGGACACGGTCCCGAACCGGGCTGCACAATTGCCAGAACCTGGCTGGCAATGTCCTGCTGCCCGGCCTCGTCAGCGACTGTCAACGTCACCGTGTAGCTGCCGTAGTCGGCAAAGCTGTGACTCACCTGCACCCCGGTAGCGGCACTGCCGTCGCCAAACTGCCAGCGGTATTCACTGATACCGCGATCATCACTGGAGGCCGCCGCGTCGAAACTGCAGGACAAGACCTGGCAGTCAACCGTAAAAGCGGCGCTCGGGGGGCGGTCCACACTGCCGTCAACCGCGACAACCTGCAGCAAGCGCCCCTCGGAGCCCGCAAGATTACTGAGCTGACCGGTAACGGTGTCGTTAAGAAGACCCGCGAAGACTTCAGCCGGCGTCGACCCCGGGTGCCCCGCCAGCCACAGCGCTGCAGCGCCGGCTACGTGGGGAGACGCCATCGACGTACCGTTCAGATCCGCCGTGGCCGTATCGCTGGTATACCAGGCAGAACGGATATTTGAACCCGGCGCAAAGACATCGACACAGGGCCCCTTGTTGGAAAACGACGAACGGGAATCCGACGCCGTGGTCGCCCCTACCGTGATCGCCTCAGCAACCCGGTTCGGTGAGCCCGTACAGGCATCAACATTGTCATTACCCGCCGCGACCACCATGACGACACCGGCATTCACCGCGTTGCGCACCGCCGTATCCAGCGCCTCGCTATTGCCGCCACCGAGACTCATATTAGCGACCGCTGGCGATTGAAAATTTGCGACCATCCAGTCAATGCCAGCGATCACCGCCGAATTACTTCCTGAACCGTTGCAGTCCAGCACCCGCACCGCGTGAAGCGTGGCTTGCTTGGCTACCCCCCACTGACTGCCCGCCGCGGTACCGGCCACGTGGCTACCGTGACCATTGCAGTCCTCAAAATCTGCGGGATCGGTCGATGCGAACAGCAAGCCACTGGACACAAAATTCCGGCTCTCGCCTATTCGGCCGGCAAAATCCTCGTGGCTACTGCGAATACCGGTATCAATGATATACAGGTGCACACCCGCCCCGGTTTCACTGTAGTCGTAAAAGCCATCCAGCGGCAACGCTGGCTGATCAATGCGATCAAGCCCCCAGGGCGCGGCGCTCTGGGTGGCGGAAACGCCGACCGTGCGGTCCTGCTCAACCAGCGCCACCAACGGATTTGCCGCCAACAGCGCTGCCGCTTCAGGGCTCATCTGGGCCACGAAACCGGTCAGTGCATGTTCGAAGCTCGCCAATAAGGTACCACCGACACCGTCGAGCAAATCCACAACCTGATCGACCAGAGGCAAACCCGCTAGCAGACTGTTGCCCGGCAGCTTGTTCAGCAGGACGATATACTGCCCTTCAATCGGGACACCCACGCTCAAACTATCCGACATGGTAGGTTCCGACGCAGTCGCCACCGGCGCCGCCGTTGAACCCTCACCACCGGAACCGCTGCCGCCACCACAGGCAACTAGCACAATACCGCACAGCAAAACCACTAAGCTTCGAAACATACCCAAACCCGCAACCTCGTTTTTATTTAATACGTACAAATCTAACGAATACTGTCAGCCACAAACTAACAGAAACTACGACACAAATCATACTATCTCGAGCAGTAAATTTTGTGACATAGTCCCCTTTTAAAAGACAATCGCGACAAATCGTCACCCGAGCTGAATACAACGCCTATCAGGTATGATCAAAAGCGAAAGGTGTCATTATTCTGTAAATATTTCCGCTTAAGCTGGGCCGCGAATGCCCCTTCGTTGCTCCTATGCCCAGTCTTCCCATTCTCTGTCGAACCACTACCCACTACGTGCTCGCCCTTATCGCTCTGGCGTGTCTGCCTGCATTGGGTGCCTGGTGGTATTCACAGCAACACTTCGAGAAGCTCAATCTGGGGGACTATCTGAGCTATCGCTGCGAAACCGGAAATTACCGGGATGACTCGGTGTTTCAGGTATTGACGCTAACCTCTGCACAAGCCGCCGATCTTGCAAATCAACTCTGCAAAAACCCCCTTATGAAACAACGCTATGGCGCGGTGACCATCACCTGGCATCCCCGTGCGTTTCTCACCGCCAAACATATTATCGAGGGAAAATTTCATCTGCTGTGGAACCGGCATCACGTCGTCCACGGACTTGTGCCTGACGCCGCCGCCTTCTACCAGGCCATTGTGGACACACCGCGCTACGCGCTGTACTGGATCAGCCGGGAAAGCCCTCCCGAGCTCAGCGAGCACTACTTAAAGAACAGAACCATTGGCTTTTCCAACGACCAACAGAGCCAGACCTTTTATCTCAGGCCCATGGCCGCACTGCAGGCTGCTGGACTGCATTTGCGCCCCGAGCAACAGCGTTTCTACCCCGGTGTTGGCGCATTGATGGAAGCCTTCGCCAGTGGTGAGGTAGACATCATCAGCGGCCTGCGACCGAGCACCGTAGAAAATGACGAGCAGCTGCACTACACCTTGCTGGACGAAAACGTCCCCTCCGGGAGCTGGTATCTGCGTCGCGACCTGTACCGCCCGGACTTTGCCTGCGAACTGGCCACCAGCCTGATAAAGTTTGACGACATGCTCGACGGCCCATCAACGATTTTGTTGCCCGGGGGCTGCCAATGACCACAACGCTCTGGCGCCGGCTACCCGCATTACTGCTTATCCTGCTGCCTGGCATTGCCTGTTTGAGCGCTTTCAGTATCTGGCAGGCCATGAATCTCCTCGCCAGCGACCTGGAAGCGCAGCTGCGCGACCCGCTGAGCAAAGCCATTACCGAAGCGGGGGTCAATCTGCCCAAACAGCAGCCGCTGAATGCCTTTCTCGTCCCCCGCATCAACAGCGACCTCGCAGCGCTAAAACCGCAACGCGCCCTGGGGCCGATACACAGCTGTCGCGCGACGGTACTGCAACTGCGCGGCGAACCCTTTCCAACCAAGACCCAAATCGACCGTCATATTTTGCTGAACTGGATCGAGGGCGAACAACCAAAAAGCCTGACACTGGGTTTGAGCTGCAACATTGCCTGGCCTACGGCAATTGGCATACCGCTGGGGCTGGGTACCCTGGCCTTACTGATAGGCATCTGCCTGCTGCCGCCGCTGCCCGCCGGACAACAGCGGGTTTTTGAAAGCCTGATCGCAAGCGGATATGAGCACAGCGATGCCCTGCGTCACAGCCAGCAGTGGGCACTACTTCGTCCGGGCCAACAACACGCCCTGGATCAACTACTCGACAAGCCCGCCATCGACCCTCTGGACGCCCTCCAGCAGATTACCGCTCATCCGTTTACCCGACCCGGGGCGCAGAACTGGCTCACTACCGCACTCGCAGTAGAAGACATCGACCTCGCCGGCGCCTTGAAAATTGCCAACGCCAAAGACGAGCTGGTGTTTTATCCCCAGCAGTACTGTGTGCAGGTCCACGGTCTTTCCATCCCCCTGCCATCAACGCCTTTCTTGTATTACCTGTGGTATGCGCAAAGAAAGCTGGCGTGTAGTGACGACGACAGCTGGTTCGTCAACCCACCCTCCAACAATCCGGACCGCCATAACGCGGAGGAATTGGTCGCCCTGATGGAAAGCCACGGCGGGCACCCGAAGGCCATCAACGACCTGCGCGACAAAGGCCTGCGCGCAAAAACTCTGGATCAGAACCGCAGCAAGATCAAAGAGGAACTGACACAGCTACTAGGCGAGGATCTAGCCGCCCCTTACCTGTTTGACGTGGAACGCGACCACAAGACCGCCCGTTTCAAATACCGCCTCAGCACACCGGCGGCGCGCATTCGAATAGTGGGCGACGGGGCGGAAGGCCGCACCATTTAGACATTGCGGGGCGCTTTAGAGACATCTTTTTCACAGCACAGACACACTCCTGACCGACACTGCTCCCCGATATTTACCGGCCCTACCCCAATGCCATTCAGGAGAGAAGAGATGACTACACCGGGCTTTAAAATTCGCATGCTGTGCAGCGCCATTTGCCTGGCGAGCAGCAATGCTTTCAGCGACGACACCACTTCCCACGGCGACCAACAATACGATCGACTGGAATACGTGACCGTAACCGCCCGCCCGGTCAAAGACAGCCAGCAGGCCGCCTTTGATGCCAAACAGTTTGCCGACAACGCCATGGAAATCATCTCCGCCGACACCATCGGCCGCTTCCCGGATCAAAACCTGGCCGACTCGCTGGGCCGCTTGCCCGGCCTGGCCATCGAGCGCGACCAGGGCCAGGCCCGCTATATCAACTTCCGCGGTGCGCCCTTCCGCTACACGGCGATTGCCTTCGACGGCATCGATGTTCCCGGCGCCGAGAATGGCCGCATTCCGCGCTTCGACAGCTTTCCGGCGATCATTACCCGCCGCATAGAAGCCAGCAAGGCGATCATGCCGAATATGCCCGGAGAAGCGGTGGCCGGTTTCGTCAATGTCCACACCTTCAGCCCCTTTGACCAGGAGGGCTGGTCCTTCTCCGGCGACATCGGTATGGGCGAGCAGCAACTGGGCGGCGGCGATATCGACAAATTCGGGCTGCGCGCAGCCTGGTCCAACGAACACTTCGGCGCGGCGCTCTACAGCTCTGAAAACAGCCGCGAGCAGATTACCGACAACCGCGAGTACGACCTGGAGCGCGATGACAACGGCGAGCTGGTGGTTAACGAGCTCGACTTCCGCAGCTACAAGGTCACCCGCGAAGACCGCGCCCACGGCGGTACCCTGGAATACCGCGACGACGGCATTGTGCAGCGCGCCTTTGTCAGCACCCTGTACAGTGAGTTTGTCGATAAGGAACAGCGCAACCAGTTTGTATTCAGCTTCAGCGATCCCGTTGCCGGACTCAGCGCCGACAACCGCGACGTCAGCGTCAACCGCCTGCTGGAAAACGGCAAATACGAAAACTCCACCCTGAGCAATACGATCGGCGCAGATCTGCAACTGAATATGTGGCATCTGGAAGGCAGGATCAACAAGACCGAAACCGAGTTCAGCATGGACCTGCCCATTCCCTACAGCCTCGGCGCCAGCACCACCGCCAGCTACGATATGAGCGACCTCGAAAATCCTAAACTCTATCTCGACCAGGACCTGTCCACCCTCAGCTACGGCATGACGCTGGGCCTGCACTATGGCCAGGCCCTGAATATCGACGCCACCAAGTTCAAGCTCGATGCTGAGCGCGATTACAGCTGGTTTGATCTGGACGCGACCCTGCAAATCGGCCTGCAATCGGACGCCCGCGAAGCCGAAGGTTTTGTGGCCACACCCCAGATGGGCGCCTTCCCCGGCGACATCGATATCGACAGCTATAACACCGGCCGCAAATGGGATTCCAACACCAGTAACACCATTGGCGGCACCTACTACAATAATACCGGCCTCTACAGCGCCTGGAAGGCAGCGGGTCTGAGCCCGGTTGTCGCTGGCCCTGAAAGCCAAATCGCCATCGACGAGGACATCCTTGCCCTGTACGCCATGAGCACTACCCGCTTTAGCTGGGGCAGCGTGGTGGCCGGTGCGCGACTGGAGCAAACCGACTACAAGAGCACTGGCACCGTCGAAGGTGAGGCGGTAAGCGTCGAGGACGACTTCACCCATATCCTGCCTGCGGTACACGTCAACATCGATCTGCGCGACGACCTCAAACTGCGGGTTTCAGGCTCCACCGGTGTCAACCGTCCCACCTACAACGAGTGGCGCGCCGCAGCCAGTGTTGACGTTCAGGAGCAGGAAGTCACCGGCGGCAACCCGACCCTGGAAGCCGAGGAAGCCATGGGTATCGACACCGCGCTGGAGTGGTATTTTGCACCGGCCAGTCTCGCCTCTGTCGGCGTCTTCTACCGCCAGATCGACAATGTGATCTACACCGATGTTTCTACCATTGATGGCGGTGTCTACGTCGCCAGTGCCGCTGGCCAACAGTGGATCTACAACGGCGCGGTTAACGGCAAGAACGGTGAAATGAGCGGTATTGAATTCAGCTTTACCGGCCACGCCATCGACCTGATTGGCCCCGCGCTGGACGGCCTGGGAGTCAGCGCCAATATGACCCTGCTGGACAGCGAGTTTGAAGGCCTCGATGGCGTGACCCGCGACCTGCCCGGTACCTCCGACGTGATCTACAACGCCTCGCTGTTCTATGAAAACTTCGGTCTCTCCGCTCGAATTAACTACCAGTACCGGGACGAGTGGATTTCCCCTATCGAAGATCCGGACGAAGTCTGGGGTGAGCAGAAACGTGTAGACTTCTCCATTAGCTACGACCTGCCCATCGACCTGCAGGGTGCGCAAGCCTCGGTGTACTTCAACGCCAACAATCTGACCGATGAAACCGATGTTCGCTACGCCAAGAATGGCACTATTAACCAGTCAGAAAGCTACGGCCGTCGCTACCTGATGGGCGTACGCCTAAGCTTCTAAAAGGAGAATAATAATGATTTTTACAGACTTGTTTCGCCGCAGCGCTTTTGCCGTAACGCTTCGTTCATTGCTGCCGGGCCTGGTGCTCGGCAGTGCCCTGGCGGCCTGCAGCAGCACCGCGATTGTCGATAACCAGCCCCTTGTCGACAATTCTGTCGCAAGCTATAACGCAGCGCAGATCGCCAGCGACGAGCGCGTGCTCACGCTGGCGGGAAGTTCAAACTTCCGCGACCTCGGCGGCTACAAAACCGAAAGCGGCAAAACCGTTCGCCGCGGCCTGCTGTTTCGCTCCGGCGCGATGACCAGCCTCACCGAGCAGGACATGGCTTACCTCAACGGACTGAATTTCAGCGCGGTGGTAGACCTGCGTTCCAGCGATGAGCTGGAGCTTTACCCCAACCGCTGGGTTCAGGCCAACCAGCGTATAGACTACATCAATCACCCTTACAGCATGATGTCGATGATGAGCAAAGCCTCACCAGAGAAGGGAAAACAGGCTGCGCCTGTCGACTCCACGGCAATGATGGCCAAGCTCTACCGCCATCTTCCACAGCAGCTTAAACCGCAACTGCGTTTGTACTTTGCAGAATTGCTGGAGTCAGACGGCGCCGTTGTAGTGAATTGCTCCGCCGGCCAGGACCGCACCGGCTTTGCCTCGGCCATGCTGCTCACCGCGCTGGGGGTATCCCGCGACACCATCCTCGAAGACTACTTGCTGTCCACTCAGTATCGCCGCCCCGCCAATGAGAAGGGCGATGTCGACCTGAAAGAGGCCGCCAAGACCAATGCCTTCGCAGCGATGATGCTGCACTACAGTAAAGGCCAGCAAAGCGACGCGCCGAACCCGCTGTACACCGCAGATGGCACGCCCTTTCTGGTCTTTGCCCTCGACGAGATCGACACCCGTTACGGTTCGGTGAGCGCTTACCTGGAGCAGGAAATCGGTGTGGACGCAGCAGGTATCGCCGCACTGAAAAAGCGTTATTTGAACTAGCTACAGACCTTTGGTAGCGACTCTCTCTGGCCCGCCGCAATGCCGCAGCGGGCCTTTTTCATTAAGTACACCGGAATCACTGCTGATGCCAAAACGGCGTTCCCAGAGTTGGTGTTGACGGCGACGCAGTCTGCCGCTCAGGCATAGCGCCCGCCAGATATGCGTTTCGACCACAGCGCACCGCATCGCGAAATGCCTCGGCCATCAACTGCGGGTTGTCCGCCTGCGCCACGGCGGTGTTGAGCAATACGCCATCGTAACCCAGCTCCAATGCTTGTACCGCGTGGGAGGGTTTACCGATGCCGGCATCAACAATCAGCGCTACCTCAGGCAAACGCTGGCGCAGGGTCTGCAAGGCATAGGGATTCATCAAACCGCGGCCCGTGCCGATGGGGGAACCCCAGGGCATAATCACCTCGCAACCCACATCGCGAAGACGCTGGCAAACTACCAGGTCGTCAATGCAATAGGGAAACACCTTGAAACCTCTTTTTATCAACGCCTCCGCTGCTTCGACGGTACCGTAGGGGTCGGGCTGAAGATTGTAGTCGTCCCCCACTACCTCCAATTTCAACCAATCGGTTTCAAACAGCTCGCGACTCATTTCGGCGAGGGTGATCGCCTCTTTGGCGGAATGACAGCCAGCAGTATTAGGCAGCAGGGTTTTGTTCAGTTCCTTGAGAAATTGCCAGAACTGCGAGCCACCACCCTGCTGCGGTGACTGGCGGCGCAAAGACACCGTCACAATTTCCGCGCCAGAGTCTTCAATCGCCGCGTTCATTACCGCGGGCGACGGATACAGCGCACTGCCAATCAACAGGCGACTGGCAAAGGTCTGGCCGTAGAGTTCCCATTTATCTGTTGTCATAGCATGCATCCACAGTAGTTACCCATGCTAGCCACCCTGCACCGGCGCAAGCACTTCAACGCGATCGCCATTCTCAAGGTGACAATCGGAGTAGCGTGACCGCGGCACAAATGACTCGTTAACTGCCACCGCGATCTGCGTTGACTCGAAGCCCCAAAACGCCAATAAACATTCCAGAGAAAGATTGGGGTCACACTGCCGGGGTTCATTATTTACACGAATAGAGATCACTTCCCACTTCCTTTGGCGTTAACGCCGTTACGTTTTCCACAAGCCCTCGCACCCGCGCCAAGGCAGACTCAGCCATATGGGGAGACAATAAATACCCGTGCCGATACAGTCCGTTGACCACCAACAGCCCAGGGCGCTCGCGGACCACCGGCATATTATCGGGTAAGGCTGGGCGGCAGTGCGCGCAGGCCTGCTCTACCTCCGCTTCAGCAAATCCTCGGTGCAAACTGTAGAGTGCAGACAGCAATTCCAGGTGTGAGCGCACCGTTACCGGCGCCATCGATTCACTCTCAATTTCGGTGGCACCGATAACATAGCGGTGCTCAGGGCGTGGCACGACATAGAGTTTGTAACGCGGATGCATCAGGCGCACCGGTCTGCGCAACGACACCTCCGGCGCATGCAGCCACAGCACCTCGCCACGGACACCACGCAGCGCCGGCAATGTCGACTTGGCGCCGGTACCACGACAATCAAGCACCAGGTCAAAGCGCTCGACTTGATCGCAAACCGTTACGCAATGCGGTGACACCCCGGTCACTTCAACATATTCCCGCCACGTTCCGCCCAGACAACTTATTGCGATCTCCAGGGCCCGCAACAGCTGCGTATTATCCAGATAGCCCTCATCGGGCAGAAAATAGCCTTCGCGAAACTGCTGGCACAACTCCGGTTCCAACTCTCTCAGCCGCGAACTGTTGCAGTGCTCGACTGGCTTTGCCGTATCGGGCAGCTTGCCGAGCAACTGCTGATAAAAGTGGCGTAGTGAAGAACGATCCTGCTCGTGGGCCACCACGAGGCTACCCTCTACCCTACAATCAATTTCCATACCGGTTTGCTCACGCAGAAGGGCCAGTTGCAACGGCCACCACTGCAAAGCCATTCGTCCCCAATCGAAAATCTCACGTTCGGCACCCACCAGTTCCGAATAGGGCGCCAGCATCGCCGCCGCCACCCGGGCAGCACTGAGTTCCGCGTGGCGGCTGCCCCGTTCAAACAGGGTAACGTGGCAGCCCTTCAGGAGCAGCTTCCAGGCCAGCAACCGGCCGAGCAGGCCCGCCCCCACCACCGCGACCTCGCCATATAGCGGCTGGGCATCAATATCAGATATTTCCATCACGGCGCTGCTCAGACCTTTGAGTAAATTTCGCTACCCTGGTCTTTAAATTCCACCGATTTTTCCTGCATAGCCCGTTCTTGCTCATCCAACTTCTCCGCGTAGTCGCGGACATCTTGGGTAATTTTCATCGAGCAAAATTTCGGGCCGCACATCGAACAAAAATGTGCAACCTTGGCGGACTCCTTCGGCAGAGTTTCATCGTGATAAGCACGAGCGGTATCGGGGTCGAGCCCCAAATTAAACTGATCCTCCCAGCGGAATTCAAAACGCGCTTTACTCAGAGCATTATCACGCAGCTGGGCACCGGGGTGCCCCTTGGCTAGATCCGCCGCATGGGCCGCAATTTTGTAGGTGATAATGCCGGTCTTCACATCGTCTTTATTGGGCAGGCCCAGGTGCTCTTTCGGGGTGACGTAGCACAGCATGGCGCAACCGTACCAGGCAATTTGTGCCGCGCCGATACCGGAGGTGATGTGGTCGTAGCCCGGTGCAATATCGGTGGTCAGTGGCCCAAGAGTGTAGAACGGCGCCTCGTCACAATGCTTGAGCTGTTCTGTCATATTCTCTTTAATCATCTGCATGGGCACATGACCCGGCCCTTCGATCATCACCTGAACATCATGTTTCCAGGCCTTTTTGGTGAGTTCTCCCAGGGTGCGCAGCTCGCCAAATTGCGCTGCGTCGTTGGCATCGGCAACCGAACCGGGACGCAGTCCGTCACCGAGGGAAAACGACACATCGTAGGCTTTCATGATTTCGCAAATCTCATCGAAATGCGTGTAGAGAAAGTTCTCCCGATGATGAGCCAGGCACCATTTCGCCATAATGGAGCCGCCCCGCGACACAATCCCCGTAGTTCGCTGCGCGGTTAGCGGTACATAGCGCAGCAAGACGCCGGCGTGAATGGTGAAATAATCCACCCCCTGCTCGGCCTGCTCAATCAAGGTATCGCGAAACACCTCCCAGTTCAGATCCTCGGCGACACCGTCGACCTTTTCCAGCGCCTGATAAATTGGCACCGTCCCCACCGGCACGGGAGAATTGCGAATAATCCACTCCCGGGTCTCGTGAATATTTTTTCCCGTCGACAGATCCATCATGGTGTCGGCACCCCAGCGAATCCCCCAGGTGAGCTTGGCAACTTCTTCTTCAATCGAGGAACCCAGCGCGGAATTACCAATATTACCGTTGACCTTAACCAGGAAATTGCGGCCGATAATCATCGGCTCAAGCTCAGGATGATTGATATTGGCAGGAATAATTGCTCGGCCACGAGCCACCTCATCACGAACAAACTCGGGCGTTATTTCCTTAGGGATACTTGCGCCAAACGACTTTCCGGGATGCTGCATGGCCAGCTCCTCCGCGGCATAACGTGCCTGGGCCAGAGCCATATTTTCGCGAACAGCAATATACTCCATCTCCGGCGTGATAATGCCTCGACGCGCATAGTGCATTTGCGTCACATTTCGGTTTTGCAGAGCGCGACGCGGCCGGCGCTTAAGATCAAATCGCAGCGATTCCAGACTGAGATCCGCCGCACGCCTGCGGCTGTATTCAGAACTCTCCCCGGATAACACCTCGGTATCCTGACGATCAACAATCCATTGTTCCCGTATTGGCGCCAAACCTTTGCGTATATCGATATCTACCCCGGGGTCGGTATAGGGCCCCGAGGTGTCGTATACCCGCACAGGCGGGTTGGGCAGCAGCCGAGTGCTGCCGTCCCGCCCCTGCTCCGGGGTCGCCGTCAACGAAATCTCCCGCATCGGCACGCGAATATCGTCGCGACTTCCTGTGACGTAGATTTTCTTCGAGGCGGGTAGCGGCGCCACTGCGGCGGCATCAACCTGCGCCGTTTCTTTTAGCAGTGGATAATCGGATGTCGTCATTACTTTCCCCTCTTTCGCTCAGCGCGTATTAAGCCGGCATGGGGAAAACAAAAGGAGGGCGGACTGCGGGCGGAATACCAGTGCTCCGCACGCACAAAGACAACCTTGTTCCCTACGCTGGCATTACCCAGATCAGGTGCAACGGGACTCGCAATGCGATCTCAGCCAAAAACGGCGCCCCGACAAGACAGCGGAAAGTGTAGGGTGTGGCCGAAATAAAAACAAGCCACGCTGCGCGGTCAGCAAACTGGTACTACTCGTCAGATAAACTCCAGCGCAACGCAACAGGCTTTGTCGAGCCGGCTGTAGTGGACTACCATAAAGATATAACTCCCTTTTCAGGAGGTATACGATGTCTTTATCAGTCAAAGCCTTGCTGCTCGACCTGAGTGGCGTATTGTATGAAGGCGATCAAGCAATCACCGGAGCCGCCGAGGCCCTGTCCCGGGCCCGAGAGCAACAGCGGGTAATGCGATTTGTCACCAATACCGCAACCAAGTCGGCGACAAAAATCTTGTCCGACCTAGCTGCAATGGGAATTGCGATAGCCGAAGAGGAATTGTTTACCGCGCCGATCGCCGCCAAAACCTATATCAAAGAACAGGGGCTAAGGCCCTACTGCCTGATCCACCAGGCGCTGCACGCCGAATTTGCCTGCCTGCCGCAAAACGAACCCAACTGCGTACTGATCGGCGATGCCAGGGAGGCACTCACCTACGACAATCTCAACAAGGCATTTCGACTTTGCCAGGCCGGCGCCCCATTGATTGGCATCGGCATGAATCGATATTTCAAAGGCAGCGACGGACTCATGCTCGACGCCGGCGGCTTTATTCGCCTGATCGAGTGGGCGGCAGGTATTGAAGCCACAATCATGGGAAAACCAAGTAAAACCTTCTTTGAGCAGGTTGTCGCCTCAACGGGCTTTGCGCCCCGCGACTGCGTGATGGTGGGTGACGATGTGCACGCAGATGTGATTGGCGCCATTGAAGCAGGCCTGCAAGGCTGCCTGGTTCGAACCGGAAAATATCAGCCCGGTGACGAAAACCTCCTGCCTGACCCAAGCCAGGTAATACCGTCTATCGCCACGCTTTTTTAGCGCTGCGATAGACGGCCTACACGCTTTTTCCAATCAGGCTTACGCCGGCAAGAACCGTCACGACTTCAAACACCCTTTTTATCAGCGGGTTACTGTACTTGACCGCCAGATGCGCACCAAAATAGCCGCCGATAAGCGAACCGAGCAGCAGCGCTGGCAACCAGCGCCATTGCACGGGAGTTTGCAGCGCAAGAGTGAGTGCGCCGGTGCCGTTCCAGAACAGTCCCACCAGAATCATGGTGTAGGCGGTGGCACGTTTAAAATCAAAGCCAAACCAGACGATAAGCCAGACGGTCACAAACAGGCCGGTTCCCGATGTGAGTGAACCGTTTAAAACGCCCAGGGCAAAAAGTCCAACAGCACCAAAAAACATCCCCACAGTATCGCGATGGCTGGGCGCATAGTGCTGCCCGAGCTGCTTCTTGTAGTAAGAATAGATACCCAAAGCGATGGTAAGCACACCCAGCGAAAATTGCGCCACACTAGCCGGTATCGCCAATACGGCACTCGCCCCAACATAGACGCCGGGCAAACCGGCCGCCAGCATAATCAGCGCAAAAGCCAGTTCCGTATGCCCCTCGCGGGCGTGTTTAAAGGTAGCCCCAACGCCCAGCGCCACCGTAGCGATTTTGTGCGTCGCCAGAGCCATGCTAAAGGGCAGCCCCAACAATATCAGCGCGGGTAGTTGCAACAAGCCCGCGCCACCACCCGCCATTGCCGATAGCACATTGGCCGCCAGCGACACCAGAAACAGAAGCGGTTGTTCAAAATACGGCGACAGACTCATCCTTGAAAATCAAACCATCCGATTCGACAGCTGGAGAAATCTAACATTACAGATATGACGCAAAAGCATATCTAACTGGCATCATAGAAATCGGTCTGACTTGCCGTTGTACCCTGTCGGTATTCGCTCATCAAGCGCATCGCCTCCGCAGGAATGCTCAGGCGCGCCAACAAAGCCTGACTGAAGGTTTCCGGGTAGCCGAGTTCCTCGAGCGCCTGTGCCATACAACCTAACCAAGCCTGTTTCATCGCGTCATCGACAGGCAAGTGCTGGTGTGACATCGGTAGACTGATCTTGCCGTAGCGCTCAGCATAAAGACTGGGCCCACCCATCCAGCCAGACAGGAAAGCGGTTAATTTCTCCCGAGACTCGGTAAGATTCTCTGCATGCAGGGCGCGCAATGCGCGGGCCTCAGGCCAGGTTTCCATGATTGTATAAAAGCGATCCACCAGGCGGGTAATCCCTTCCAAACCGCCTGCGGCAAGATAGGCCGCATCGCTGCCCTTGCCAAACAGGCGTTGCTTTTCCTCATTGCTTTCATTCGCCATAGTTTGTCAGCCAGTAAACCCCAAGAGACCTTATTCAACACCCAGCTTGTCGTGGTATTTCTTGTTCGCGTCGCGCAGCTCCGCAATCAGCGTTTTTGCCGCTGCAAGATCACCAGCGTCTACCGCCACAGCGAGTTGCCCGGCAAGCTCCTCGACCTTTTCCATACCCTCATCGAAGGTCGCCTGATCTTCCGACGCAACCGGTTGTTGCTTGGCAATCTCAAATGCCCCCTGGAAGGTAACCAAGTCCGCTTTAATGGTTTCCAGCGATTCGGTTTTATTCATGCTTTTAAAGGCACCACCCATCTCTTCCATGGCATCGTGCAATTCACTCTTTGCACAGGCCAGCAGCGACAGTGACAGAATCAGGGTTGCCAACAAGCGAAGCTTTCTCATAACAGTTCCTTAATTAGGGCTCAGACGTGGTATACAAAAATTCAGTGGCCAATCCGTTTACAAACTGACCGTGACCGCGCGGGACACCGCCACGGCTTTTTCTCTTGCCTCTTCAATACTGTCGGCCCGGGCCAGGCCGACACCCATTCGCCGCTTGCCCGCGACTTCCGGCTTACCAAACAGACGCAACTGGGTATCAGGTTCGGCAAGCGCCGCGTCCAGATTACCAAAACACGCCTGGGTACTCTGCCCCTCAACCAGAATCACCGCCGAGGCGGCAGGGCCATGCTGATGAATATTGGGCACAGGAAGACCGAGAATCGCCCGCGCGTGCAGGGCGAACTCCGACAGATCCTGGGAGATCAGCGTAACCAGACCGGTATCGTGGGGACGGGGTGAAACCTCGCTGAACCAGACCTCATCACCTTTGATAAATAATTCAACGCCGAACAATCCCCAGCCACTCAGTGCAGAAGTCACAGACTCGGCAATTTCTTTGGAGCGCGCCAAGGCGCCGGCCGACATCGGCTGCGGCTGCCAGGACTCCTGGTAGTCCCCATCTTCCTGACGGTGCCCGATAGGCTCACAAAAACTGGTACCGTCCCGGTGGCGCACGGTCAGCAGGGTAATTTCGTAATCAAAATCGATAAAACCTTCAACGATCACTCGACCGGCACCAGCGCGCCCGCCCTCCTGTGCGTACTGCCAGGAGCTGTCGATATCTGCTTCGCCGCGCACCAGGCTCTGGCCCTTGCCCGAAGAAGACATAATGGGTTTCACCACGCAGGGCATACCGATTTCGGCGATTGCAGCGCTAAACTCCTCGTAGGTTTCCGCAAATTTGTAGGGCGAGGTCGGCAGCCCCAAGGTCTCTGCGGCCAGGCGCCGAATACCCTCTCGATTCATGGTCAACTGGGCGGCGCGGGCCGTTGGTACAACCGTAAATCCCTCTGCCTCCAACGCCACAAGCGTATCGGTGGCGATGGCTTCAATTTCCGGCACGATGTAGTCTGGTCTTTCCAACTCGATCACCCGCCGCAATTCGTCACCATCGAGCATCGAAAAAGTATGACTGCGATCCGCTACCTGCATGGCGGGTGCATTGGCGTAGCGGTCACAGGCAATCACCTCACAGCCCAGACGCTGTAGTTCGATTACCACTTCTTTACCCAGCTCCCCAGAGCCGCAAAGCAAAACCTTCTTTGCCGTTGGGCTAAACGGGGTACCAATAGAGACCATCGCGGCGCTCCTTCTGTGTCCGAATTAGAAAAACAGGTAAATAACCTGCAAAACGATAAAGGCGTACACCCCCGCCAGCACGTCGTCGATCATGATTCCCAAACCACCATGCACTTTGGCATCCAGCACTCGTATCGGCCACGGCTTCCAGATATCAAATAAGCGAAACAGGGCGAAACCGAGCAGCACCCAGGGCCACTCAAAGGGTGTTAGAAACAGGGCAATCCACAGGCCGACAAACTCGTCCCAGACAATGCCACCGTGATCGTGCACCCCCAGGGCTTTGGCGGTTTCGCCACAGAGGTAAACCCCCAGGGCAAAAGCAAGCACCACAACCACGAGGTATTGCGCAGCGGGCAGGAGTTGCAACAAACACCAAAACGGCAACGCAGCAATGGTGCCAAAGGTACCAGGCGCCTTGGGCGACAGGCCACTACCCAAGCCCGTCGACAACAGGTGAACAGGTTGGGCAAGCAGAGCGGGTGGAATTTTCTTCATATCTAAGCAGCATATTTTGGAATGTGAATGGTAGCAGGTCACACCCCGAAACAGTGCATTTGCTCCAGTAAAAACGCAGGCAAAGATGCCCTTCGTTGATGCCTCGGTCAATGAGCCTCGTCAATTTCCAGTGGATTGACCAAATCCCGCCAAGGCATCTGCAAACTTGCCATATTTGACAGCAATTTCAGTCAAATATGACACAATCTAAACTAAGCCAGGGCAGGCCTATGCGCGCCAGAACTATAATCTACTCTTTTTTATAGCTTTTTTACATTAGCTTTAAATCCATTACTGGCATAGCAATTGCTGTATTTGACATAACACAGCGCCCGCGGCCCACGACAAAAGCCGCCTTGCGCCCCGTTTTCCAAATGAGAGGCTCGTCGAACACTATGCAAGTCTGCACCACTTGCCCCTACTGCGGCGTCGGCTGCGGCGTGATTGCCACACACGATGCCAAGGGCACCCACATCACCGGCGACGTAACGCACCCGGCCAACCTGGGGCGGCTTTGCGTCAAAGGTTCCTCTCTCGCCGATACGCTCGACAAGCCCAATCGGCTGCTGCAACCGCAAATCAACGGCAAAGCCGCCGACTGGGCTACCGCGACGGCGACTGTCGCCGCGGGCTTCAAGCGCATTCGCCAGCAGTACGGCCCGGAGGCTATCGGCTTTTACCTCTCCGGCCAGCTGATGACAGAGGACTATTACGCCGCAAATAAACTGATGAAGGGATTTCTCGGCAGCAGTAATGTCGACACCAATTCCAGGCTGTGCATGTCAGCCGCGGTGGCAGCCCATAAACGGGTTTTCGGCGAAGATCTGGTACCAGGCTGCTACGAAGACCTGGAACAGGCCGACATGATCGTGCTGGTAGGCTCGAACATGGCCTACACACACCCAGTGATCTTTCAACGCATCCTCGCCGCCAAGCAAGCCCGTCCCGAGTTGTACATTGTGGCAATTGATCCGCGCCGCACCGCCACCTGCGAAATGGCCGATTTGCATCTCGCCCTCGCACCGGGCAGCGACGGCCTGCTCTTTAGCGGCCTGCTGAGCTATCTCGCCGAGACTGATTCCCTCGACAATGACTTTATTGGTCAGCACACCGAGGGCTTTCAGGCGACCCTGGCCAGCGCGCAAGCCCAGGCGCCCACAACGGCGGCCACCGCGCAACTCTGCGATGTTGACGAAGCGGACCTGCGCGGCTTCTTTGAGCGCTTTGCCGCTACTGCCAAGGTCGTCACCGCTTTCTGCCAGGGAATCAATCAGTCTGGCACCGGCGCCGACGACGGTAACACCATTATCAACTGCCACCTGGCGAGCGGAAAAATCGGCAAACCCGGCTCAACGCCCTTCTCCATTACCGGCCAACCCAACGCAATGGGCGGACGGGAAGTGGGCGGCATGGCCAACACCTTGGCCGCGCATATGGACTTTGAGGAAGACAATGTCGCCCGCGTCGCCGAATTCTGGCAGGCCACCGACATGGCCAGCGCGCCCGGGCTCAAGGCAGTGGAGATGATGGAAGCGGTGCACGGGGGGAAAATCAAAGCACTCTGTATTATGGCCACCAACCCCGCAGTCAGCATGCCCGATGCAAACTTTGTCCGCGAAGCGCTGCAGCGCTGCGAACTGCTGGTTGTCAGTGACTGTGTAGGCAATACCGATACCGCCAAGCTCGCCGACGTTCTGTTACCCGCCGCCACCTGGGGCGAGAGAACCGG
>JBFEVY010000316.1:0-4078 GCA_041546665.1 Spongiibacteraceae bacterium
CCATGCCGCAGCCGTTGTCCTTGTAACAAAGTTCAATTTCCTGATCTTCGTGGTTAACGGAGACTGCAATGTTGATATCACCCTCGCTGTTGTCGGAAAAACCGTGGATCAGTGAATTGATCACCAAATTGGTCATGATTTGCGACAGCGCACCCGGGTAGCTGGTGATCTCAAGGCTTTTGTCGATATCTACATGAACGTTGATCGCCGTTTTCTTAAGTTGCGGACGAAGGCTTAGCAAAATTTCATCAAGGTATTCCGCCAGATTAAATCGCCGGATTTCGCTGCTGGCCTGGTCGACGGCGACTTGCTTGAAGCTTTGAATCAAATCCGCGGCGCGGTTGAGATTTTTTAGAATAATTGTTGAGGACTGAGTGGCGGTACTGATGTATTTTTTCAGGCCGCTATTGGTCAGTTTGCCGTCGGCGTAGAGGCTGGCGGTTTCTTCTGAGGCAGACTGCAGGGTCGAAGCCGCAGTGACGCCGACACCGAGTGGAGTGTTGATCTCATGTGCAACGCCTGCGACGAGGCCGCCCAATGAGGCCATTTTTTCCTGCTGTACAAGTTGTTCCTGGGTTTCTTGTAACTGCGCCAAAGTGCGATTGATTTTAGCATTGCTGGCTTCGGCTTCCTGGACGCGGTTTTCCAGTTCTTTGTGGGCATGAAGTAGCTCGACATCGCGGAGTTGAACCTGCGAGAGCATGCCGTTGAAGCTGTCGAACAAACGCCCAATCTCGTCGTTGGCCTGTTTTTCCGCCCGGATACTGAAGTCATTTTCTTCGGCGACCCGTTTGGTTACCTGAACTAGATTCTGGATTGGACTCTCGATAAGTTGCCTGAAAAAGGCGGTAATCAAATAGGCGAGGAAGGTGCTGAAAAAGAGCACTATCGCTACAGAGCGCGCCGTGGCTTGCGTTGACGCCGAAAGATCATGAGTAGAGCGGCGAAAGTCGATATAACCTATAAGCTCGCCGTCGAAATGAATCGGTGAGATGAGATTGATGTAGCGCGTACTGCTGCTTTCTTTTGCCAGTGGCAGTACCGCGGGGCACGGCATAAGAGGCGGCTGACTCGCGTCGCTGTCGATGTAATAATCGGTAAACAGTAGTTGGCCTTCCGCGCTGTTCCTGTATACACAGGCACGATGAATCTCGGGGATGGTTTTAAGAGAATTGAGTAGCGAACGAGCGGCGGTTTCGTCGTTAAAGCTGAGCGCGGCGGCAATGTTTTCGGAAAAGATTCCCGCGGTTGCCGACAAGTCGTGCTCAATTCGCGTCTTTCCGCTTTGCCAGCCGAGCCAGATAAATATTCCCGCGTTGATGATCAACATAATTACGCAGGTACAGACAAAGGTTAGCGTCAGCTTGTGCCTGATCGGAAGGTTTCTGACACGCTGGATTATCCTCGTCATTTAGCGCTCCACCCGTTGCGCCAGTGCGAGCAGTTTGCTGCTGATAATGATGTGGTTATTCGTGGCATTCGCCTGACTGATCACAAAGCGGATTTTGCCTTGATGGTTTGTAAATCCCATCACGCCACCGACCTCGATAAAGTCTGCGGCGTCGCCTATGGTTGCCACCGCGTTGAGCGGGTGGTTTAGCCAGGGACTGAGCGCACTATCGGCGCCGGCGATATAAAGTATATGGCAAGCCGGTGTTTGGTTTGCTTTGTCCAGGTAAAGCGTTGTTAAAGGGCGGTTCTGGCTGGTTTTGCCGCTAATGGCTTGTGTAATAGGCGCGTAGCTTTTGGCGTCGCCGGCGACGCAAATGCGTATCGGTGTGGTGTCGCTTGGAAAGTGTTCATCTGGCCAGCGAATAAATTTTGTAAAGTTGTAAATAAATGCGGCTTTAACGCGATATTCCAAGGACTCCTGAGAAAGCCCCGATGGGCTCTGGAAGCTAAACCACACTAACAGCACCACGCGAGTAATATCGCGCAATGGCTGCGCGATATTACTCGATTGGCGTGTATTGTGGTTCCTCACGTTTTAAAAGTCCCACTCAATATTCAGTAGAACGGCCCGTGGTATGGCAACGCGATTGCCGCCATCAAATTCGAGATGATCCTTGCGCAACAGGTTTGTACCCAGCAGCGACGCGCGCAGTGAGTGGCTTATTCGCCAGTTCAGATTTAGATTCAACTCGGTATAGGCACTAATGTCGCTGTCATCCAACGCGCTGACGTAGCGCAATTGGCTGTCAACATCAAAGTGTTCGCTTAATCTCCAGTTGCTGTGGATTTTGATTTGATGGCGTGGGTCGTTGTCGTTGCTGCTGGCTATCGTTGTATCAGTGCTTCCGGCTTTGGCGTGAAAATCGAGCTGTTGGTAGGTGTATGAGAGGATATGGCTCACTGCATCGTTAGGTTGCACGCGAAGGAGAAGCTCAACACCGTGGCTGCGCCCTTCGCCTTCATTTGATATACGTTGTGGCAATGTGCTGGCGTCCAGGCCGCGAAGCTTGTCGTACTCATTGTAGTAGGTGGCTATATCGACGCTGCTGTGATTGGAAATGCGCTTGCGCAGGCCCAGTTCGTAGGCAAGCAATTCCTCGGCTTCAAATTGCCGGCTGCCAGACAGTATTGGGCTTCCTGAGGCGCTAAAGACTTTAAAGTCTTGGTCCAGCCGATTTGGGATGCGCACCGCTCTTGATACGGCGCCCCAGTAGGTGGACTGGGTGTCGGGTGTAAAGGAAAAGCGCAGGGTGGGTTGCACTTCGTTTCCTGAAAGATCATTGTGCTCCGCCTTTACCCCTGCGGTCAGAAGAAGCTTGTCTGCCAGCATCGCATAGGTGTCTTGGGCGTAGGCTTCGAAACTGTTGGTGGTGCGCTTATCGGGTTCAAAAGCGGTGGTAAGGTTTGCGCTGTCAATATGATCTGTTGTGCGTTGGTATGCCATGCCGGCAACGATTTTATGCTTTTTTCCGATAGGCCACTGCCGTTTGATTTCGAGGTTGGATGTTCGTCGTTTTTCTTCAATGACCTGGGGAATGAAATAGTCGATCATCTCGTGACTGAATTGAACTTCCAGTGTTGCGCCCGCTGTTCCGGTATGCTGCCATCGACCATTGATATGGTTGACTTCGTTAGTTTCCTTGTCGGGGCTGCCCATTCGTCCCAATTCGTCTCGATAGACCTCCGCCATTATGCTGAGCTGCTGAGCCGGCGTCAGGGTCCAATCAGATCGAAATCCCAGGCGCTGGCCAGTGAAGTCGTCGGTGGCATCCGGCCCGGATTCGAGTTCCAGCTCGGTAAAACGCTCGTCGCGACCGTAGACACGAACGGCACCGTTATCGAAGTCCAGGGTTGTACTGAAGCCGAAATGGGAGCGTTCGGCGCTGCCGGCGCCAAGCTCAAAATGAGTAGGGTCGCCTTTGCTCGCCTTGCGGGTGACGATATTGACTACCCCGTTTACCGCGTTCGAGCCCCACAACGAAGCGCCGGGGCCGCGGATCACCTCAATGCGCTCAATGTCGCTGGCCAGGATATTGTGTCTTTGCCAGAACACACCGGAATAAAAGGGGGTATAGATGCTGCGGCCATCCATGACCACTTCCAGCTTGTCTGCCAGGGTGCTGTTAAAGCCGCGGGCGGTAATCGCCCAGGTGTGAGCATCAATCTGTGAAACGTTAACGCCGGGAATCAGGCGCAGGGCATCGGGAATGGTCTTGGCTCCGGCGCGACGTATCTCTTCACCGGTTAATACATAGGCTGCAGCGGCGGATTGTTGCAAGGGTTCAGCTGATTTTGATACCGAATAGACGTCGATATCCATCAGGTTTTCCAGAGACAGTTCGGTTAAATCACCGGCGTGAGCGACATCGATGGGCGTTGCATTTAGCGAGTGGCTATGCAGTGCTGTCACCATTGCCAGCATGACGGTGACCGCGGTTCGTAGTGGCACTGTGCGGGGCCAGCGCTGGCTTAAAATGTTAATGCGGGACACGTCCTATCTCCTGCGAGCCGGTTTTTCCGGAATTCTTATAAGATTATCCTGCGTCTCAGAGTAGAGCCTCCGTCACAGCGAATGAATTGGGAGAAATACTGATGAAGCGGGACGGGGTGCTTGCGCGTATCAGTA
>JBFEVY010000075.1:0-11973 GCA_041546665.1 Spongiibacteraceae bacterium
CCACTGCTCACCCTTCTTCGCGGCGCTCAGCCAAAACCCGCTCCACCGTGTCGACAATGACCTGTGTCTGTCGATCCACTTCGATATTGACCCGATCCCCCACCGCCAATACTCCCAGATTTGTCACTCTCAGCGTTTCAGGGATCAAACAAACACTAAAAATTGACGACGACTTGTCCATTGTCGCCACCGTCAGGCTACAACCGTGCAGGCCGATAAACCCTTTGTGAAAGACATATTTCAACAGCCGCTCCGGCAAGCGAAAAAACAGTGTCAGGTTATTCTCGGTAACTGTGCGTTCTACCAGCTCGGCAGTGCCATCCACATGACCGGAAATCAGATGCCCCCCAATTTCCGCGCCCTGCTTGGCGGAACGCTCCACGTTCAGGTATTGCCCCTCCTTCACATCGCCCAAGGTGGTCAGATTCAACGTCTCCTGCATGGCATCAAAACTCACCCGGGTGCCACTTATGGCGGTCACCGTCATGCACACGCCATCCAGCGCCACACTGGCACCGATCTCAAGATCCGTAACCAGCGTGTCGTTCAACTCCATTACCAGTTCAGACAATCCCGGTTTTCGCGCCAATACCGCCAGCGGATACGCCCCTTGAACAATTCCGGTATACACTCCCACCTCCCGATACAGCCCTTTGCTGTCTTGCACGATCTAGTCTATTCACGCATTATGCCGCGGGCATGATACTCGACGAAAGGAACACGCTATGCTTAAAACCGTCCGCATTGTCACCATGGCAGTCTGGCTGGCCGTACTGATTAATCTGTTTTACCCCTTGCTGGGCGACCGCAGCCACTGGCTCAGCTGGGTGGGCCTCGCACTCCTGGTTGCCCACGGCATTGAATGCCTGATCTTTCGCCGCGATATCGCGCGGGACTACAGCGGCAGACAGCTGATTGGCTATCTCGTCGTGCTGATCTACGGCTTTGGCCGCACCGGCGAATGGGTCAATAAAAAATAAACGACCGCCACGCCGCACTCGGCAGCGTGGCGGCGATTTTGCATAGCTGCTAGCATTACATTTTTCACACTTTCCGACAGGGCGGAATCATGAAGCGGGTAATATTCAATCAGAAAGGCGGCGTCGGCAAAACCAGCATCAGCTGCAACCTGGCCGCAATCAGCGCATGGAAGGGCTATAAGACACTCCTGATTGACCTGGATATTCAGGGCAATAGCAGTGAGTACCTGATTGGCGACCAGTACCGCGATCTAGAGGACAACGCCGCATCGTTTTTCAAACATAAAATGTCGCTGTTTGGCAAAAAGCAGGACGCGGGCGATGTGGTGTACCAGACAGAGTTTGAAAACCTGTATCTGATGCCCTCCAGTCCGGAGCTTGCATTGATCGAGCGCGAGCTGGAAACCCGCCACAAGATCTACCGCCTGCGCGATGGTCTCGCCAAGCTGGAAAAAGAATACGAGCATATCTATATCGATACGCCGCCGGCACTGAACTTTTACAGCCGTTCAGCACTGATTGCGGCCGACAGCCTGCTGATTCCCTTTGACTGCGACAGCTTCTCGCAGGGCGCGCTGTTGGGCCTGCTGGATACGCTGGAGGAGCTACGGGAAGATCACAATCCCGATCTCAATCTTGAAGGTATCGTGGTCAATCAATACCAGGCCCAGGCCAGCCTGCCCCAGCAGTTAATCGAAAGCCTACGGGAAGACAACCTGCCGATTTTCGACCAGTACCTGAACAGCTCGGTAAAAATGAAGGAGTCGCGCAGCCGTCAGGTGCCGCTTATCTACATGGCGCCCAGCCACAAACTGACCCAGCATTTGGTGGCGCTACACGATCACCTTAGTGAAGCGGCGGAAGCCCGGGCGAGCACCCGCAGCGCCTAAAGCCAGGGCCCGTTCACACCAATTAAGCTCAGGAACCGGGTGTAGTATCCGCTGCACCCGGCCCCACCATTCCGGACTTGCTGATGGTGATATCGCCAAACCCAAAGTTTTCTACCGCAGCGGTCAGGCTCAGTTCGTACTCCAATTGATCCTGCATTTTACCGACAATGGACGTCATCAAACCAATGCCGCTGAGCAAATTAATTTCTACCGGCACCACAATCGACACCCGGTCATTCGCCGGTAGTGTGAGCGGCTGGTTGTAGGAACCCCCCGCCAGAGATTTCCCCGCCAAGGTCAACTTGTAGCGCAGCCGCCCAAGGTTAATATCAAAGGCATTGGGATTATCCAGCTGCAGTCCAATATTCAAGGTCTGCTGTAAACCCGTCGTAGGTCCCAGGCCGATTTGCGTAATCGCAACTTCGGGCTTGGCGATCGGATTGAACGTTGCACAGGCGTTGAGCAGCAGCACCGCTGCCAGAACCAGGAGTTTTTTCACGGCGGCATCCAGAAAGTGAGGAATCAGGACAGGCGGGAAACGCCTGCCCTGTAACAGGAACGATTACTGAGTGGGTTGCAGTTCGATTTCAACCCGACGGTTTTGCTCACGACCGCTGGCAGTGCTGTTATCCGCAATGGGATCGCGGGGGCCATAACCGGTAGTGC
The DNA here is from genome assembly GCA_041546665.1 of Spongiibacteraceae bacterium. Lineage (GTDB taxonomy): Bacteria > Pseudomonadota > Gammaproteobacteria > Pseudomonadales > Spongiibacteraceae > Spongiibacter. Next base: position 2,537 of record JBFEVY010000075.1, read on the forward strand.
GAATGCGAGAAGACGGAATCCCCGCGTTCATGAAAAACCGCGCCACGCTGCCTGCGCGCTGTTCAGACAGGGTCTGGTTGGTTTGGAAGCTACCGGTAGAATCGGTGTAACCGTTAACCTGCATAAGGGTTTTATCAAACTCTTTTACTACCAGGCCAACACTGTCCAGCACACCGGTAAAGCTTGACTTGATCGCCGCGCTGCCCGTGTCAAAAGTGATATTGCCAGGCATGATCAGCTTAATATTGTCGCCGATACGCTCAACACGAACACCGGTCGCCTCAAGGCGCGCACGCAGCTTCGCTTCCTGGCGATCCATATAGTAACCGTAGCCACCACCAGCAGCCGCGCCGATAACCGCGCCCTGCAGAATGCCTTTTTCACGGTCTTTCTTACTGGACACGGCCGCACCGAGTACCGCACCACCCAGCGCCCCCCAACCCGCGCCTTTGGCGGTGTTGCTGGCCTTTTCCTCTCCGGTGTACGGATCCGTTGAACAGGCTGCAACGAATACTGCAGCAACCACCAACGTCATCCATCGACCATTTCTCAGTGAAGTCATTGTTCTCTCCCCTTCTTCAGGTATTAATATTCCAAAGCCGTTACGAATTGTGAATCGCACCCATAATCGCACAGCACACAACAAAAAACTTTAAACACTTAACATTCTACAAAGACTCTATTACGGCTTCACAGTTCCTGCCAGTGGCAACACGCGAATCGGTAATTTTGCCAGTGGCATTGTCAAACCCCTCGATCACTGCGCCAAAGGGCGCCACTCCCCATCGGCATCACCATCGAAGTAAAGTGGGTTACTCACGGCCAGGGGGCGTAAATCCGGGGCGATCAGCTGGTATATCTCCCCCGGCTGCCCCGCCACTTCCACAACCAGCCAACTGTCCCCCTCGACAACAACCTCAATAACCTTGTGGTCACCGGGTTTCACGGGCAACTGCCGGTATATAACGCCGTTCACCCAGACCGTCAGGCTATCTACATCCACCCAGGGCGCCGCATCGATCTGAATATCCAGACTGGCGCGGCTACCCTTAAAGGTATCGCCAATGCCATATTTTCGCCCCGCTGCATCGCGCAGCGTCAGCTCTAGCAGCGGGCCACTGGTAATAAAGCTTCGCCCTTCCGCGAGAGCCTGGGTCAGACGTTTTTCGTCGATGGGCAGGGGGCCGGCGTCAGGCAGGTACACATAGTTGCGCGGCAAAGCCACTATTTGGCGGAGGCCGTGAGAATCGCTATTGCCGGTCGCCGTGCGCTTATAGCCCTGATTCAGCAGCGAGAACCAGTCGGTTCGCACCGCTTCATAGCTGTCCATTTCGCTGCCGTTCAACACCTCTAACAAATCAAAATCCAGATCCCTTGCTCCAGTCACCGGATCGATCTCCAGCAGACTGCGGTTGGCCTCGTTTTCCAGAGGGAGTTTGGGATCGTAGGTTTTACCAATAGAGAGGTGCTCGAAAAAAGCCAGATCCCGGTCGAGGGTCGCCTTTGAACGCGGGTGATTCAACTGAAACAAACTTCCCGGGTCTCGCTCTTTAGCGCTGGCAATCACCCGCCTGAGGGGAAGGTTTTCAACCTTGGGCAAGCCTCCGGCAAAGGCTTTGGGCGCGGCGACCATGGGAAAGACATTACTGTGGCCAATGGTATAGGGCGCCCCCGGACCGCGGGACAGGCCGGTCAACTCACTGCCCACCACATACTGCAATTGCCCCGTCAGCCCCATGTCCTTCACTTTTTGGCTTTGATCAACAATGCGATTGTGCTCCGCCGCTACCAGTATTTCCGTTCCCTGGGCAACAAAGCTTCGCAGGCGCTCTGCAATGGGCAGATTGGCGTCGAAGCTGGCGCCGCTGTGTACGTGGAGGTCCGCGCTGCGCCACTCATTGCTGAACCAAAACCGCCGGGGAGGCAGCAGCGGTAATTGGCTGGTTTTACCCTCAACAACCGTGAGCAGGTATTCCTGAACCCGGTATTCAATCCCCCGGGTCACCAAAACCCGGTACTGCCCCGGCGGCAGATCGATAGCCGCAGGATCAGAGTTAACCCCCGCCAAATCAATGCGGTTGCGCTGCTGCTGACCGGGAGACGCTTCGCCGTCAATTCTGAAACCCAGCAAGTCGTCACCAAACACCGGATCTTCCGTTTCACCAATACCGGAAAAGTACAGCGACATCGCCATGTTTTTCGGCAAGGCGAGACGGCCATTTTGGCGAAAGTGCCAGCGCCCACTGTCATTTCGCGCATCGGCGATGGTCAAGTCCCGACTGATAGTCTCTCCCCAGGGCGCCGTTGCCACAATATGTACTCGCCGAACGGATTCGGGCAGACGAATGTTGAAACTGCCATCATCACCGGGGCGCATTTGGGTCAGCGGACGCTCGTACTGATCCCACACCGAAAACGACACTTCCTTTCGGTTACTGTAGCCCCGCAACTGGGGCCCCTGATAAATTTGATCGGTGATCGCCGCCACATCACTGCGCTTACCCAGACGGATTACAAATTTGGCGAGCAGGCGCTCCCCTTTTTTCAAATCCATAAATTGGTTTTGCAGCATCGACAACCAATTGAGTTTTTCACTTTGAATCCACAAGGGCTTCGATAACCAGCCATGCAAACTGTAATCGGGAAAAACAGCAAGAAAACGCGGTAGCTGCTGGCGTGCCCCGCGGGGTTTGATGAGCTCAGCAGACTTCAACTGAACACCGTAAGCGGCATGGGTATCGTAATCATTTCCACCAACGAGAATATTCCAGTCCGCCGGCATCAAACCCGCTATCAACGACCCCATATCGCTGCGGTCAATGGCGCGTTGCTGGAAACCCAGCGAAGCTTCAGGGGTATGGCTAGACAGACTGAAGGGCGTCATCGTGCGCTGCGAATACAAGGTAAACAGACCGCTGATACGCAGTGGATCACCGCTGCCGTTTCTGGCGATCAGGACATCCATTTCCAATTCATCAGCCTCCGGTCGCAAACGAAAGGTCACCGTCTGCCGGAGACCATCGCGTTCTCCCACCGCAACAACCTCGGCCGCTTTGTCAGACACACTGGAAGATATCTGCTGCACGGGAATAGCGGTTTCCTTGGCCAGGCCCGTTAGCAGATTGGCATAGGTCCACTGATCGTTGGGCTGATCGCAATAGTAAAAATCGACCAGACTCCCGCCCCCACGCACAATGCCGGCATCGTGCTCCACACCACTGACCGCAGCACAGAGCTCGCCATTCGACAGCAACCAGTCGCCAAGCCCCGCCACCGCGTCCGGACCGCCGCGGGGAAATCGATCGATATTTTCCACTACCAGCTGCTCGGCATGCAGCGACAGGCTGGGATAAAGCACCTGGACTTCTTCCTCCAGGCCCGGCAGGTCCCGAGCCTTAAACTGCTCAAGCGAGCGCAGGCCGGCAGCGCTCGGCTCCGGCTGTGAATAGCCGGGCAGAGACATTGAAAGCAACAGGAGAAAGGCGACACCGCCCGCCAGGTAAACCCGCATATGCCGCGATCAGGCCGCCATAATAAAGAGCGACAGGCTGGCACCGAAGCCAACCATGAAGCTCAGCGACCGCAGAATATCCAGATTGGCAATGTAAAAGACCGGATACAGAACCCGCGCCACAACAAACACGACTGCCGCCGTCGCAGCCTGGTCTTCAGCAACACCGGCAAGGTGGGCAACCAGCACTGCAGAGGCAAATATAGGCAACGCCTCCCAGGCATTTTGCTGAGCGGCAAAGGCGCGCGCTCCGGGACCTTCGAGCTGGGCACATTGCAACCTAGGGTGTTTGTTATCCAGGTGCCCCAACTGCTTTTGGCGAAAGTAACCACATACCCACGCCGTCACCACCGGCAACAAACACGCTATAAGCAAACACCAAAACGCCACTGTCATTCTCAGCACTCCCTTCCCTTCAGGATATTATCAGGCGCTTAATATACCCACCCCAAAAGCCCAGTAACAGCGCAATTGCGACAATAGTTCCGTCATAGCCCATCAGGGCGCGGCAACCGCCACCGAAACATCGGCTTGCTCCTGCGCCATTGTGTGCAAAAGAAATTGTCTGGCCGCGAGACGCTCGCTCTCATCCAGTGAGAATCGCGACTCAAAAAAGCTGTGCACCGCGATGGTCGTCAACCAGTGTTGGCGAATGGGATTCATTGCCGGCGGCAGCACTTCCTGCGCGCACAATACCGGTTGCCCCAGATCGCGAACGCCCTGCGCCTCCGTGCCGAGTTCGCGAATCCAGTTCTGCCCTGCAGATTTTTCCAAGCCTTCATTAACCTGCCGACACCCCAGTGTGTCCGGGTTTTTCATCCAGCGCAGCAGCGTTGCGGTGGCATCAAACCCGGTGTGGGAGGCATTCTCCAAACTCACCAGTACACTGCCGGGCACCCGCTTGGGTATATCCCGGGCGTTTTCCGCATAGGTCACCATGGGGTCCAACGGCGAGGCGATCATCAGGAAGGGCACCGAGTGAAACTGAAAAAACGACTCCGCAAACGGGAAAGTCGGCCCCGCAATTGACACTGCCGCCGCAATGCGCGGATCGCCAAATGCCGGATGAAAGGCAACCAGCGTCGAGGTCATGCCCCCCAATGACAAGCCGACTACGCCAATGCGATGCGCATCAATGGCATTGTAAAACTGGTGTCCCGCTTCCTGATTCCAGGAGAGAAACTGATCCAGCAGAAAACTGATGTCAGCCGGTTGATTGACCACATCTTTAACCAGTGGGCCGCCGGGGGCAAAAAAATGGGTCAGCGGGTAATCCATCGCCGCGACAATATAGCCGTGACTGGCCAGGTGCTCGGCGAGGTAACTGCCGCCATACCGCTTTGACATAAAACCGTGGCTATATATCACCAGCGGGGCGGAAACGATGGTCCCTTTGGGATACCAGATGCGAGTCTGCAAGGTTCGGCGTGCCTCTCCGGGGTAATCACCATTGGCCTGGGTAGCGCGGGTCTCATCCACCAGCTCCACATCAAAAAAGGTCACATCGTGAATGCCTGTGCTCAGCCATTGAGCACTTTCCGAATCTGCCGCCAAAGGATCAGGCAGATGGCTGTAGCGAAGCAATCCCAGCCCCGCCACGACCAGTAGCAGTATGGCCAGCACGATCTTCTTCAACATGTATTCGTCTCCCTAAATAAAAAATTTATCGCTTCAGCGCGCCACGCCGAGACAATTGCGCAATCCCCTTGCGAAAGCTATGCTATCGGGAAAACAATTTAGCCTCCAAGTACGTAATCGATTTATTAAATATGCACTATACACTACGCCAGCTGGAGGTCTTTTTAGCCGCGGCCCAGACCGAGAATATTACCCGAGCAGCGGAGTCACTGGCCATGTCACAGTCAGCCGCGTCCAGTGCACTCAAAGATCTCGAACAACAGTTCTCCATCCAATTATTTGATCGCATCGGCAAGCGCCTGCAGCTCAACGAACTCGGGCGCGCGCTGCGCCCCCAAGCGCAGGCCTTATTGGACAAGGCCGAGGAACTGGAACAGGGGTTTCGCCAACGCAACCGGGTTGGCGACCTGAAGGTTGGCGCCACCCTGACCATCGGCAATTACCTGGCCGTGGATATTATGGCGGAATTCATCAACCGTTTTCCCGAATCCAATGTGCAACTCAACGTGGCCAATACCGCCATGGTCGCCAAACAGGTGCTGAATTTTGATCTCGATATCGGCCTGATAGAAGGCGAAATCCAGCACCAAGATCTTGAGGTCAGCAAATGGCGGGAAGATGAGCTTCTGGTGTTTTGTAATCCCGAACACCCCTTCGCCAGCAAATCCGCCCTGAGTGACGAGGATTTACTGAATGCCCAGTGGATACTCCGGGAAAGTGGCTCAGGAACCCGGCAGGCCTTTGACAGAGCAATGCACGACCTGATTCCCGATCTGGATATTCGCCTGGAACTGCAGCACACCGAAGCGATTAAACGCGCGGTTGAAAATGGCTTGGGAATCGGTTGCCTGTCGCGGGTCGCTTTGGAAACCGCCCTGCAAAGCGGCCGTTTTATTGAACTGCCCACCCCGCAACGCAATCTGTGGCGGCATTTTTATTTTATTCTGCACCGCCAAAAATATCGCAGCGAGGGCATTCTCAAGTGGCTGGAGCTGTGCGCCGCTTATTAGGCGCTCGCCTCAGAAGCGCCAGCGCAGCCGCCAAAAGAAGCTCGACTCAAATCGCTCCAGTCGGTCCGCATCGGCAACGTCATCCGCCAGGGGCGCCGCGACGACCAGCTCCGAATCCACACCCAGAGGCGATTTCACCGCAAACCGTACTCCGACATCCGCAGCACTCTGGGTATCCCCCAGCTCGGACGTCGTGTCTTCAAACCAGCTCGCCCCCTGCTCAACATACGCCGCTGCGATAAACTCCAGCCCCCAAACCTGCCAGTTGCGGCGCAGGGCGATATTCGCCAGGTAGCCCGAGTCACCCACCAGGGCCCCGGGCAACCAAGCACTCAAACTGTCTATCCCGCCCAGCACAAACTGCTGCTGTTGCGGCAATTGACTGTCGCCGGAAAATTGCCCGATCACACTTGCCGTCAGCTGTAGCTGCGGCGCGACAGCCACTTTATAAGCCGCACTCGGTTTCAAGATTTGGTAGTCGGCGCTGCGGCGCCCAATGCTGACGCCATCGCCGGAATCGGTATCAAAACTGCCACGGTCACTGCTGAGCCCAGCTTCCACCGCCACCTCAGCGCGCAGATAGCTCGGGCGGCCGGCCCACTGCCCGCGGCGAGAGTAGCGCCCGCCCACTTCCAGGCCGGCGTAGCGTTCATCCAGTAGAAGACTGTCATCCTCCTCCGCCCTGATTTCAGAGTCGACATATTCCAGGCGCTGGAAAAACGAAATGCGCCGCACCGGATTACTTCGCCATACCTGCTCGCCATTGGCGGCAAGCGTGGTGATTTCTGCCTCCAGCGGCAGCGCCTCCATCGCTGTCACAGCGTCGCAGTTAAACAGCAAGCCCAGGCAAAAGCCACCGGACTGAGTGCTCGGGACCTTCGGCTCCCGGCGATAGCGAATATAGTTGGCCTCCAGCTCATACAGCCCCGCTACAAAGGGGTGTTCAATGCGCAGGCCAACCTGATCGTAGCTTTTACCATCCTCGGCCTCGCCCAGGCCGGTAAACACTGTCGAATAGTCAACATGCAGCTGCGTGCCGCTGCGAAAGCGCTGGGTCAGCTCCGCCTCGCCAAAGTAGCGCCCCAGGTAGCGGGTGCCGCGATTGCTAAGTTCCAGCCCAGCTTCAGTTCCGCGATAGGCTTCTGCGTCTCGCCGGCTGAATTCCAGAATCACCTGGTCGTCATAGTGTTGCTCGTAACTGATGCTATATTCGTAACCGGCGCGCTCCGCGCGAAGGTCAGCCAGCACCCGCGGCCGATCAAATTCGTCCAGAGTCAGGTCGCGATCACCGATCAAACCTTGAAAATGCGCAATCACACCCGGGTCTCCGCGCAGGCCGGCGACCTGATTCTGGCTCACCAGAACCGTGACCGTATCGCCCAGGCGGTAGTAGTGAACACCCACTAAAAAATGGCCCTGGTTGTAATACCGACGGGTCAGTTCGGTAATGGCAACCGAGGGGCTTTCCGCCTCTGCAAGAAGTTGCTGCAACTGAGTCGCCGACAGGTATTGATTGCCAAACACGCGCACACGGATACCCGCAATTTGCGCTACCGCAGCCGTCTCTTCCCCCCGTTGCTGAGCCGCTTCAATTTGCGCTTGCGTGGCCAATTGCGGCGGCATTACTGGCGGCAAATCAATTGCCATAGTGTCTCTCCCTTTCGCGTTGGGTGATGATATTTTTGTAATTAAAGGTGTGGGGGCTAAGAGGAAATAATCCGCAGCTCGACTCGGCGATTTTGGGCCCGCCCGTCCTCGCTCGCGTTATCCCCCACAGGCCGGGCCTCACCGTATCCGCGGGCCTGTAAGCGGTGCAAGGGCACCCCCTTGCGCAACAGATAATCGACAACGGACTGTGCGCGCGCCTCTGATAAGGCCTGGTTATGCCGGGCGTTGCCCTGCGAATCCGTGTGGCCGGAAATTTCAATTTTCCGCGCTGAGCTCGCCAAAATCATCGCGGCAACGCTATCCAGCTCCGCAAACGCTGCCGGTTTCAGGTCCGCACTGTCTGGGTCAAAACTGACCTGATCCAGGCGCAGCGGTTCCAGCCCTGACAGGTAGCAGCCATTTGCCAAAACCCGCATTGCCGCCGGAGTGTGGCGACACTGATCCTCGCGGTCACAAACACCATCCCCATCACCGTCCGGGCACTCCTCCGCCCCCTGAATCTGCCCTGCGGCAAATTCAGGGTCGATGCTCGACACTTGGGTTAAGCCAGGCTGGTCCAGCGCATCGACCAAGACACTATCTGGCGCTGGCGCCAGCACCGTTGTCGACGCTGTGCGCGCCGGCTCGTCCATGCTCAACAAAGACAGGTTTCCCGCCGCGTCCAGGCCGAGGCTATCCCCCTCTGGCAGCAGCAAGCCGGTTACCGCACCCAGGGTGCCGTCCACCAATGAGACCGTTGCCGGCAAATCCACCCCAAGCGAAGCGGTCAGGGGATCCAACAGAGTCCACAAGCCCAGCTGTTCGCCAAGCTGATACAGCAGCCCCTGGCGTTGCTCTTCGGCATGCAGCGGCGTCGCGCCAACCGTCACCACAAAAATAAGGCAGCAGAGCCGCCGCAACGCCGGGGCCTGCCGTATCGATAACTTAAAATTGGAAGACATTCCCGGTGTTACCCGTAATTCGAATGAGGGCTCTACCTTAGCACTGCCGCAAGAATTGTGGCCATTGGGAATCAACCCGAAGATCCTCGCTGCAGGACGCCGGCCTTGGCCTGGGCGTATTCCTCGTCGCTCAGGCTACCGGATTGATACATGGCCTCCAGGCGCTGCAACTCGTCAACCACCCCCGCCGGCTTACTTGCAGCGGCTCCGTCAGCAGGGCTCGTCATTGACGGGCCGGCTGCCGTAACCAATGCGTCACCAGCAGGGGACTGATCCTCAGGCGTATCGGCTGCAACCAGCCCCAACCACTGACCAATTTTTCGAAACACCCGGTAAATGCCCCGCCACAGCTTGGGCAACAACCAGATCAGCAGCACAATGAAAATCACAAAGGCGATCAGGAACAGTACAGGATGGTTCAGCGCTGCCCACAAACCGCCGAATACCGCAATATCCTCGGCTACAGAGGCCGTCCAGTTGGTAAAGGGCTCCGGCGAGGTATTGATCATGACCCGCGACCCCGCCTTGGCAGCATGGGTCACACCGGTGACCGATCCCCCCACCAGCGCCGCAGCCAACTCCATACTCGGGCCGACATCCCCGACCGCGCTGGCGGCGAGCAAGGCTCCGGCGGGAATCCGAATAAAGGTGTGAATGGCATCCCAGCCG
>JBFEVY010000013.1:0-22076 GCA_041546665.1 Spongiibacteraceae bacterium
GGAGTTTCCGCCTCGACCATGCCGGCTTCGTAGTGCTCGTCGGGGATCCACAATGGATCTTTTATGGGGTTGCCGCTGTCGGCGGCTTCCTTGATTTTGCGGTTAAAGCCGGCAAGGTTCCTGACCCCCATCGCTGACATTAGCTTGTAGCGACGCTCCATTTCAGCCACACACCAGCGTAGGCCGTTGGCGGCGTCTTTCATGTCGGTGATTACCGGCGTCAGCAAATGCGGAATTCCGTCGTAAACCGACAGCTCCAGCATTTTCGGGTCAACCAGCAGCAGGCGCACTTCTTCCGGGCCCGCTTTGTAAAGTAGGCTGAGCAGCATCGCGTTCACACCAACCGATTTACCAGAGCCCGTCGTACCCGCCACCAGCAAATGCGGCATTTTACCCAGGTCTGCGCAGACCGGTTCGCCGGAGATGTCGTGCCCAAGGGCCAGGGTCAGTGCAGATTTGGCGTCTTCGTAGGCCTGCGAAGACAAGACCTCGCGGAAGTTCACGATCTCTCGGTCTTCGTTGGGGATCTCAATGCCGACATAGGGCTTGCCGGGAATGACCTCAACCACCCGCACACTGACCACCGCCAGGGAGCGCGCAAGGTCCTTGGCCAGATTGCTGATTTTACTGACCTTTACCCCAGCATCGGGTTCAAGCTCAAAGCGGGTAATGACCGGGCCGGGATAGACGGCGACGACCTTGGCCGATACCCCGAAATCCAACAATTTGATTTCGAGCAGCCGCGACATTGCTTCCAGGGTTTCCTGGGAAAAGCCCTTTTGACTCTGGTGATCAGCGGCGTCAAGCAGGTTAAGGGATGGCAGCGAGCCAGTCACCGGGCCATCAAACAGCGATTTCTGTTTTTCTTTTTCAACTCGGGCGGATTTTTGTACGGGTTTGGGCGGTGCGGCAATCGTCGGTGCAATGCGGGTTTTCTGTATTTCGGTCTTTTTCGCTACTGACTCGTGGCGTTGCTTTTGTGCCGTTTTGGCAAGCTTCTGTTCCGCGCGCTGCTGCATGAATTCCTGATAACGGTCCAGGAGCTTGTCGTAGAGCGCGAGGGTATGTGCACCGACGCTGTCGATAAGCTTGAGCCAGGAAAGATCGGTGAATACCGTCATGCCAAACAGCAGAATGGCCAGCAGTAGCAGTCGGCTGCCGAACAGGCTGAACGAGGCCTCTGTAGCGTGGCCAATTGCATTGCCCAAGACCCCACCTGTGCCAAAGGGCAAGCCGCTGACGCCGGCATCTTCATTGGCCGCAAGGCCGGTGCTGGCAATCATTACCAGAACAAAGCCAATAATACGCAGGGCGAAAATCAGCGCATCGAACTCTGCAGGGTGATAACGGTCGCGAAACAACCGGGAAGCCCGAAATGCGAGCATTGTGGGAAACAGGTAGGCCATATAGCCAAACAGGGAATAAAACACGTCTGCTAGCCAGGCACCCACTGGCCCCCCGGCATTGGCGATGGCGCCGCCGCTGCCAGTGCGGGACCAACCTGGATCACCGCCATCGTAGGTCAGTAGCGATACAAAAATGTAGAGGCACGCGGCGACAACGCCAATCAAAAGCCCTTCGCGCAGGCGCAGTTGCAGTGTCTCTCTGGTGGAGTTGGGTGCTGTTTTCTCGTTCTTTGCCAAGTTTAAACCGCTTCCTTTTTGTTCATTCTCATCCGCGTTTACGGAACTGACGTAAGCTGGCGGCAATCTTAGCATTTTTGTTCGGAGATTTGTCTGTTGTGAGCTTTGCCGGCTTCGCCAATATGCCCTATCATAATCTACCGACCTTTCCCTGTTGTCATGGGCTGATGCGATATGACAATGCACCGACCACATATGGAATTTGATTCATGAGTGAAAGCCAACACCACCGTCTTATTATCCTTGGCTCAGGCCCTGCCGGTTATACCGCTGCGGTATACGCTGCGCGCGCAAACTTGAATCCCGTTGTTATTACCGGGATGCAGCAAGGTGGGCAGTTAACGACGACGACGGATGTCGACAACTGGCCCGGAGATCAAAATGGCGTCCAGGGACCCGAGCTGATGATGCGCATGCAAGAGCATGCAGAACGCTTTGAAACACAGATCCTGTTTGACCATATCGAAAAAGTGGACCTCAAAAATCGTCCTTTTACTCTAGTCGGCAGCAATACCTACACCTGTGATGCGCTGATTGTGGCCACAGGTGCTTCGGCTCAATACCTTGGCCTGCCCTCTGAAGAGGCTTTTATGGGTAAAGGGGTTTCTGCCTGCGCGACCTGCGATGGATTCTTCTATCGCGGCAAAAAAGTAGCGGTAATCGGCGGTGGTAACACAGCTGTAGAGGAAGCTCTCTACCTGGCAAACATCGCCTCTGAAGTTACCCTGATTCACCGTCGCGATGCTCTGCGCTCAGAGAAGATTCTGCAGGACAAAATTCTTGAGAAGGCCGCCAACGGCAATATCAATATTATCTGGAACCACACCCTCGACGAGGTGCTTGGAGACGATAGCGGTGTGACGGGGCTGCGCCTCAACAGCACTAAAGATGACAGCAGTCAGGAAATTGATGTTGCCGGGGTGTTTATTGCCATTGGGCATAAGCCAAATACTGACGTCTTTGAGGGTCAGCTGGAGATGCATGACGGCTACCTGAAAATTCACAGTGGGACCGAGGGCAATGCTACTCAAACCAGCGTTGAGGGTGTGTTCGCAGCCGGGGATGTGGCGGACCACATTTACCGTCAAGCGGTGACCTCTGCCGGATTTGGTTGTATGGCAGCGCTGGATGCTGAGCGTTATCTGGATCAGTAGCGCGTTTTGCAATAATGACCCAGAGTCTAAGCATCCCCTGGCTGGATGCCTGTGATCTGACCTTTCCCGATATCGACCGGGCACTGGACAACCCCAGTGGCCTGTTGGCGGTGGGCGGCGACCTAAGTCCCGCCCGCCTGCTAGAGGCATACCGCCACGGTATTTTTCCCTGGTATGAAGACCCTCAGCCCATTCTCTGGTGGTCGCCGGAACCCCGGGCCGTGCTTTACCCCGACGACATCTACATCAACCGCAATTTGCGAAAAACCCTTAACCGCGGCGATTTTCGCGTGACGCTGGATCAGGCCTTTGTCGAGGTGCTTGAGTGTTGTGCCGAATTAAGCCCAAAGCGCCCGGGTACCTGGATTACCGAAGATATGAAAGCGGCCTATCGGCATATGCACGAGCTGGGCTGGGCGCATTCGGTTGAAGTGTGGCGTGAGGACCGCTTGATTGGCGGACTGTACGGGCTGGCAATAGGTAAGATCTTCTTTGGCGAATCCATGTTCAGTAGAGAAACTAATGGCTCGAAAATCGCCCTGGTTTCACTGTGCTCTTTGCTTCGAGACTGGCGGTTTGCCCTGATAGACTGCCAGGTGGGAAATGACTATCTTTATAGCATGGGTGCGAAAGATATCAGCCGCGAGCAGTTTCGCTCAGCGCTTGAGAGGCATGCGAGAACCGAACTTTCAACCCCTGGAACGTGGGCGTTACCCATTACCTAGGGTTAACAGGCCATTGGGCTTTGAGGATTGCAGGAATCACCGGGGACTATGAACGATCATCAGCGGATCAAGCTTTACGCGACGCACCCCCATGACTGCAGCTATTTCGATGATCGCGAAGCACGAACCGTTTTTATCGACCCCGATGTGCCGCTTACCCCCCGCCTCTATACCGAACTTTCCCAGCGGGGCTTTCGCCGCAGCGGCAATCACGTTTACCGGCCACAGTGTGAATCCTGTAGAGAATGCATTGCAACCCGTATCCCAGTAGCGAATTTTGAGTTTAGCCGCAGTCAGCGACGGGTGCTGAAGCGCAATGCGGACATTACCGTAAAGGCGCTGAGCCGCCCCGCCGTCGAAGCCTATGATTTGTATGAGCGCTATATTAATGGGCGTCATGATGATGGCGATATGTACCCGGCCAGCCGTAACCAATACGACAGTTTTATCGCTGAGGCCCCGGGCTACACCGAATTTCGGCACTTCTACCTTGGCGATGTATTGGTGGGGCTTGCCGTCACTGATGTGCTGAACGATGGCCTGTCCGCCATTTACACTTTTTACGATCCCGACTTAAGTCGCCGTAGTCTGGGGCGTTTCAGTATTCTCGACCAGATTCGCGCCTGTCGTGAGCGTCGCCTGCCCTACCTCTATCTGGGTTACTGGATACGGGATAGCGAAAAAATGCGCTATAAAACCGATTATCGGCCGATCGAACTGCTGGTGAAAAATCGCTGGTTGGGTATTACCTGAGCTTGGCCCCAAACTGAAGTTCGGCGGCATTGGTGTTTGAATTTTCACTGCTTTGAGCAAGCGCTGGACGCAGCACAATCGGACACTACTTCTGTAATTATTTACCGATATTGATCATAAAATTGCCTAATCGTGAGGATTAAGGCAAAATGCGCGCTGATTTTTACGGGCTCGATCTCAGGCCCAAGTCACTGACCGATAGCCGAGGGTAACTGCCGGATGGCAAAAGAAGACCAGATAGAAATGGAAGGCGAAGTCATCGACACTTTGCCGAATACGACTTTCCGTGTGCGCTTGGAAAATGGCCACGTTGTAACTGCACATATCTCTGGAAAAATGCGTAAACACTACATCCGCATTTTGACCGGTGACAAAGTGAAAGTTGAACTCACGCCCTACGATTTAACCAAGGGACGCATCACGTTCCGCGGTCGTTAAGACCCAAGCCCCGACTATAGCAACTATAGTCGGGACCTTTCCGGCCTTAGACAGGCTCCGCTGTTTCCTCAAGCGCCTCTCCGCTAACAAGCAGACCATCGCCACCAACAGTGACATACACGTCGCCACCACTGGCTTCCAGGTCGCCAAACAGTACCAGTTCAGCCAACGGCTTCTTGATGTGCTCCTGAATGACCCGAGCCATTGGTCGGGCGCCCATATTGCGGTCGTAGCCCTTCTCTACCAGCCAGCGACGTGCTTCGTCGTCAACATACAGCACCACTTTCTTGTCGTCCAGCTGCGACTGTAGTTCGACGAGGAACTTGTCGACCACTGTGAGCACCACATCCTCTGGCAGCGGCGCAAAGGTGACGATGCTGTCCAGACGGTTGCGGAACTCCGGGGTAAACAGGCGATTGATGGCTTCGCTGGCATCGGTGTGATGATCCTGCTCCTTGAAGCCAATTGACCGCCGACTGATGCTTTCCGCGCCGGCATTGGTGGTCATAATAAAGATCACATTGCGGAAATCTGCCTTGCGACCGTTGTTGTCGGTCAGCGAGCCGTGATCCATGACCTGCAGAAGCAGGTTAAACAGATCCGGGTGAGCCTTCTCGATCTCATCCAGCAACACCACCGAATGGGGGTGTTTGGTGACGGCATCGGTCAACAGGCCGCCCTGGTCAAAGCCGACATAGCCCGGAGGCGCACCGATTAAACGTGACACGGTGTGCCGCTCCATGTATTCGGACATATCAAAACGAATCAGCTCCAGGCCCAGCAGCTTGGCCAGTTGTCGGCACACTTCGGTCTTGCCGACCCCGGTAGGCCCTGCCAGTAGGAACGAACCGATGGGCTTTTCCGGTGGTTTCAAACCGGCGCGGGCCAGTTTGATTGACGCACTCAGCTCGGTGATTGCCTGATCTTGGCCAAACACGACCATTTTGAGGTTGTCCTCGAGCTTGGCCAGAGAGGCCTTGTCGTCGGAGGAGACACTCTTCGGCGGAATTCTGGCAATTTTCGCCACAATGGCCTCTATTTCCGGCACATCGATGGTTTCCAGGCGGTCACCTTCTGTTTGCAGGCGCTGGAAGGCGCCCGCCTCATCGATCACGTCAATCGCCTTATCCGGAAGGAAGCGGTCATTGATGTAACGCGCTGACAGTTCCGCTGCAGTGCGCAGTGAGCCGTCGGTGTACTTGATGTCGTGGTGGCTTTCAAAGCGCGACTTCAAGCCTTTCAGAATCAGGAAGGTATCCTCCACCGAAGGCTCAGTGACGTCGACTTTCTGGAAGCGCCGGCTCAGGGCCCGGTCCTTGTCGAAAATACCACGGTATTCCTGGAAGGTAGTCGAGCCGATGCAGCGCATTTGTCCGGAGCTGAGCAAGGGCTTCAGGAGGTTGGAGGCATCCATCACCCCGCCTGATGCTGCACCGGCACCGATAATGGTGTGGATTTCATCAATAAACAGGATCGCACCTTCGCGTTTTTTGAGGTCTGCAAGCAGATTTTTCAGGCGTTTCTCAAAATCGCCACGATACTTTGTGCCCGCTAACAACGCGCCCATATCGAGTGAGTAGACCACGCTGTCTTTCAGTACTTCGGGGACTTCGCCGTCGACGATGCGTTTCGCCAGGCCCTCGGCGATGGCGGTTTTACCCACGCCGGACTCTCCGACCAGCAAGGGGTTGTTCTTGCGGCGGCGAACCAGAATTTGTGCGACGCGCTCCACTTCATCACTGCGGCCAATCAGTGGATCAATGCGCCCTGCCGCGGCTTCCGCGTTCAGGTTGGTAGTGAAGTTTTCAAGTGGCCGCTGATCCGGATCGCCGCCTTCGGCTTCCTGTTCGGCCTGTTGCTCGTGTTCGATGCCCTCGGCACCGGAGACCTTGGAGATGCCATGGGTGATGTAATTGACTACATCGAGTCGATTGACGTTCTGGGATTTCAAGAAGTAGACCGCCTGACTTTCCTGTTCGCTGAAGATGGCGACCAGTACATTGGCGCCGGTGACTTCCTGCTTGCCGGATGATTGCACGTGGAAGACCGCACGCTGCAGTACTCGCTGAAAGCCCAGTGTTGGCTGGGTGTCCCGCTCGACGTCATCTTCGGGGATGCGTGGTGTGGTTGCCTCGACGAACTCGTTGAGTTCGCCTTTTAGTTGGCTCAAGTCTGCGCCGCAAGCCAGCAGAACCTTTACTGCCGCTTCGTTATCCGCGAGGGCGAGAAGCAAATGTTCCACCGTCATGAACTCATGACGTTTGTTTCGCGCCGCTTTAAACGCCTGGCTGAGCGTTGTTTCGAGGTCTTTACTCAACATAATCTGTTTTGCCCTCTGCTACTGCCACATATCAGCAATGACCAGACTCAGTCATCACCTTCTTCAATCTCCGCGAGTAATGGGTGACCATTTTCCCGCGCGTACTGATTGACCTGAGCGGATTTGGTTTCTGCGATATCTTTGGTGAATACGCCGCAAACCCCCTTGCCCTGTGTATGCACCGTGAGCATCACCTGTGTGGCGCGCTGACGGTCCATATAAAAGAAGTCTTCCAGTATCTCTACGACGAATTCCATGGGTGTGTAATCGTCGTTTAATAAGACCACCCGATACATGGGAGGTTTCTTGAGTTCCGGTTTTGACTCCTGAACAGCAATTCCGTGACCGTGGTCGGAATCAGAATCACTGCTCATCGCATATATATCAAACTGCATTTTCACTGCTTTACCTGAGCTTAACACTGCCAATTACATGAGCAATAGGGATAATCACCGAGTGTTCCTGCTGCGCAAGACAGCTTGACGGCGAACCCGTGGTGAATTAAAAATGGGGGTTGAGCGCGTGCAATTCAAGAACACGTTGCCAGTTTCTTAAGATAACTATAACGATAAACAAGGGTGTAATGCTATGCAAAATGGTGTTGTAAAGTGGTTCAATAACGCCAAAGGCTATGGATTTATTCTCGATGCCAATGACGGCGAAGAGGTGTTTGCGCACTACTCTGCCATCACGATGGAAGGTTATAAAACCCTGAAGGCCGGTCAGTCGGTGCGCTTCGATGCGGAGGTTGGGCCCAAGGGGCTGCATGCCACCAATATCATGGCTGACGAAAACGCCGAAAAGCAGGAATAAGTCTTTACGTTTTGATTGAAAACTCGTCGCTCTTATCCCGGTCTTTGTTGGTGAGCGCGATTTTACAGCGGACTTGCGGTGGAGTCGCTGGGTGAGACTCTGATTTAAGTTAATTAAATAACTTATTGATATTTATAAAAATACCGCCCATCTTTTGATGGGCGGTGTCGTTTTTTATGCCATGTGCTTGATGATGGCATCACCGAACTCAGAGCATTTCAGAAGGGTTGCACCCTCCATCAGGCGTTCAAAGTCGTAGGTTACGGTCTTGGCCTGGATGGCGCCGTTCATACCTTCAATAATCAGGTCGGCGGCTTCGTTCCAGCCCAGATGGCGAAGCATCATTTCAGCTGACAGAATCAGTGAACCGGGGTTGACCTTGTCCTGGCCAGTGTACTTGGGTGCAGTACCGTGGGTGGCTTCGAACAGTGCAACGTTATCGCTGAGGTTTGCACCGGGAGCGATACCGATACCGCCCACCTGGGCCGCCAGCGCATCAGACAGGTAGTCACCGTTCAAGTTGAGTGTGGCAATAACGCTGTACTCGTCAGGGCGCAGCAGTACCTGTTGCAACATGGCGTCGGCAATCACGTCTTTGACGACGATTTCTTTGCCGGTGTTAGGGTTCTTCAATTTCACCCATGGGCCGCCGTCAAGCAGTTCACCGCCGAACTCTTCCATGGCGATTTCGTAACCCCAGTTTTTGAAGGCACCTTCGGTGAACTTCATGATGTTGCCTTTGTGTACCAGGGTCAGTGAAGGCAGGTCCTGATCGATAGTGTACTGGATAGCCTTGCGTACCAGGCGCTTGGTGCCCTCTTCTGATACGGGCTTGATGCCGATACCGCAGTTTTGCGGGAAGCGAATCTTGGTAACACCCATTTCTTCAGTCAGGAAGTTAATGACCTTGTCTGCTTCGGGAGAGTTGGCTTGCCACTCAATCCCAGCGTAGATGTCTTCAGAGTTCTCGCGGAAGATGACCATATTGGTCTTGCCGGGTTCTTTTACCGGTGAAGGCACACCTTCAAACCAGCGAACCGGGCGCTGACAGACGTACAGGTCGAGTTCCTGGCGCAGCGCAACGTTGAGGGAGCGGAAACCGCCACCTACAGGAGTCGTCAATGGGCCTTTGATCGCCACGACGTAATCTTTGATTGCATCCAGAGTTTCCGCAGGAAACCAGTCGCCATCATACATTTCGGCGGCTTTTTCCCCGGTGTAGATTTCCATCCAGCTGATTTTTTTGCTGCCGGAATAGGCTTTTTCTACAGCCGCATCGACAACGTTAATCATTACCGGAGTAATGTCGATCCCGATGCCGTCACCTTCGATAAAAGGAATAATTGGCCGATCGGGTACGTTCAGGGAAAGATCCGCATTGACGGTGATTTTTTCACCTTCGGCAGGTACCTTGATGTGTTGGTATCCCATTTTTGACTCCATGGTTATGGTTGAATCTAAGGTCGTTATAAACGACTTCTGTGCTGCGGTGAGGACACCTCAAGTTGACGAGTTCCCACTGCCAGCAGGCTATTCACACTCCTTCCGGCGAGTCCGGCCACTATCGGGTAAGATAGCAAGGCTTGCGAAATCGCGGCGTATTATAACACTTTATGGTAAGATTTCTTCTATGAATGTAAGCTATTTACTGTGCCTTCTTTAATCTTATTTAACAAGCCATTTCAGGTACTCAGTCAGTTTAGAGCGGATGGCGACCGCGAGACACTGGCGAATTATATTCAGATTCCCGATGTATACCCCGCCGGCCGACTGGATTTTGACTCCGAGGGCCTGATGGTGCTCACTGATGATGGCCCGCTACAGCACCGTATCAGCCACCCTTCTCGCAAACTCAACAAAACCTACTGGGTTCAGGTAGAGGGCAGTATAGACCAGCCCGCGCTGGACGCGTTGGCATCTGGCGTTGATTTGAAAGACGGGCCCACCAAGCCGGCAATTGCCACTGCGATTGACGAACCGGAGGGCTTGTGGCCCAGGCAACCACCCGTGCGGTTTCGCGCCAATATTCCGACCAGCTGGCTGTCGCTGACGATTTCCGAAGGTCGTAATCGCCAGGTTCGACGAATGACCGCGGCGGTCGGCTTTCCCACACTTCGCTTGATACGTTACGCTATTGGCGACTGGACGCTGGACGGCCTGGCGCCGGGTCAGTTCCAGCAGCAACGCCTTTCCGAAACAGAATACCAAGCGCTC
Organism: Spongiibacteraceae bacterium; assembly: GCA_041546665.1. GTDB lineage: Bacteria > Pseudomonadota > Gammaproteobacteria > Pseudomonadales > Spongiibacteraceae > Spongiibacter. The sequence continues at coordinate 10,061 of JBFEVY010000013.1, forward strand.
TGCCCGCCTCGCCTGCAGGCAGCGCCAAAGCCCCGTGGCAACCGCCCCGCCCGCGGCGGCAAAAGCGGGCGCGGGCATTCCGAAAAAACCAGAAGGCGTGACCGCAAGCCATTGAAACCGTTAAAATAGTAGTTTTTCACCGAGCAAGTTAAATATGGATTGGATCCCCCACGTGACCGTGGCGACGATTGTCGAGAACGATGGCCGCTTTTTATTTGTGGAAGAAACCCGCGACGGTCGCCAGGTGATCAACCAGCCTGCCGGTCACCTGGAAGCCGGTGAAACACTGGTGGAGGCGGCGGTTCGCGAAACACTGGAAGAGACTCAATGGCGGGTCGAGATCCAGGGCGTTGTCAGCCTGGGGTTGTATACTGCGGCCAGTAATAATGTGACTTACCACCGCACCACCTTTTTCGCCCGCCCTCTCGCCTTTTGCCCTGAGCAGGTGCTGGATGCCGACATCGATCAGGCGGTCTGGCTTACGCTGGATGAGCTGAAGGCGCGCCGCGCCGCCCTGCGCAGCCCGATGGTGCTCGACTGCCTGGAGCGTTATCTCGCCGGGCATCGCTATCCCCTGTCGATGGTGCACGGAGAACGGTGATGAGTGTGAAGCCGAAATCAGAAACCAAAGTGATTGTCGGGATGTCTGGCGGCGTCGACTCCTCCGTGGCGGCGCTGCTGCTCAAAAAGCAGGGTTACCTCGTTGAAGGCCTGTTCATGAAGAACTGGAACGAAGACGACGGCACGGAATACTGCACCGCTGCCACGGACTTGATGGATGCGGCAGCGGTTTGCCAGAAACTCGATATCTATCTACACACCGCGAATTTCGCCTCCGAATACTGGGACAACGTGTTCGAACACTTTCTGCACGAATACCAGGCCGGCCGCACCCCCAATCCCGATATTCTCTGCAATCGCGAGATTAAATTTCGCGCCTTTTTAGACTATGCCCTAGAGCTTGGCGCCGACTACATCGCAACCGGCCACTACTGTCGCCGCGAGGGTGAGGGACACGAGGCAAAACTACTCAAAGGGCTGGATGCCAACAAAGACCAGAGCTATTTCCTGCACGCCGTAGGCGGCGAACAACTCAGCCGTAGCCTGTTTCCGGTCGGAGAGCTGGAAAAGACGGAGGTGCGGGCATTGGCGGAAGAAGCGGGCCTGGTCACCCATAACAAAAAGGACAGCACCGGGATTTGCTTTATCGGAGAGCGGCGATTCAAGGACTTCCTCCAGCAATACCTGCCCGCCCAGCCGGGCCGTATTGAATCGGTGGACGGGGTCGATATGGGCCAACACAGTGGGCTGATGTACCACACTATTGGCCAGCGTCAGGGGCTGGGTATCGGCGGTGTCAAGGGGGGCGGCGACGAACCCTGGTATGTGATTGATAAAGACCTGACACGCAATGTGCTGATTGTCGCCCAGGGCGGCCAGCATCCGCGGTTGTTCAAGGAGTGTCTGCGCATGAGTGAAATTCACTGGATCAGCGGCGTCGCTCCGGAATTCCCTTACACCTGTATGGCAAAAACGCGCTATCGGCAGCCTGATCAAGCCTGTGTTATCCATCGCGATGAGTCGGGCTATACCGTCGTTTTCGATCAGCCCCAGCGAGCTATCACCCCGGGGCAGTCAGCGGTATTCTATGCGGGTAACTGCTGCCTGGGTGGCGGCGTTATCGAAGCTGGATACAATAAATAGATGACTGCCAACGACCGACAACAGCGAATTCGCCAGCAGACCCTGGCGCTGGCCGCGATTATTCAAAGTGTCACTCTGGTTGATCAGGTTGCCAGAACGGGACAGGCCGACCCCCAGGCAATGGAGTCGAGCCTGGCTAGCTTGTTTATTACCGAAGCCACCACCGCTGAGGCAGCCTTTAAAGGTGTCGAGCATCTGCAACTGGGCATACGCAGCCTGCGCGACATGCTGAGTGGCAACGACTACGGCGAGCGTCAAAACATCATTCGCTACTGTCTGGGAGTAATGCATTTGCAACGCAAACTGGCTTCAGATGGGGACACCAGCGCCATTTTACGCAGTCGTTTGGCCCACACCGAGAAACAGCGCGAGTTTACCGACGATGTCGGCACTCTGTGTAGTGCTTTGTCGGGCATATACCAGGACACCCTGTCGAAATACCGCTTCCGTATTCAGATCAGCGGCAGCGCCCAGCAGTTGCAAAATCCTGCCAATGCGGCCCGGGTGCGCGCACTGTTGCTCGCCGCAGTGCGGGCGGCCTTCTTGTGGCGTCAGGCAGGCGGCAAACGCTTCACCCTGCTGTTCCGCCGCCAGGCGATTTTCGCCTGCACCAAAGACCTCCTCAGCCGGGAAATACTTCACTGATCTTGCGCCAATACTGCCGGGAAATCGGCGCAGTATTGGTGTATTATTGCGCGCTTTCGTAAAACCGCTCCAAGGAAAACTCTATGGATCTTTCTGCACTTACCGCCATCTCCCCTGTTGATGGCCGCTACGGCAGCAAAACCTCTGCGCTGCGTCCTATTTTCAGTGAATATGGCTTGATCCGTAGCCGCTTGATTGTCGAGGTTCGCTGGCTGCAAAAACTCGCCGAGCACCCCGCTATCAGTGAAGTGCCAAGTTTATCCGCCGAAGCCAATCAGCTGCTCAACAGTATGATTGAAAACTTCTCCGAGGCCGATGCGCAACGAGTGAAGGACATTGAAGCGACCACCAATCACGACGTCAAAGCGATTGAGTATTTCATCAAGGAAACCATCGGCAACAACGCCGAACTGGCCGCGGTTTCAGAGTTTGTGCATTTTGCCTGTACTTCGGAAGACATCAACAACCTGTCCCATGCCCTGATGCTGCGGGAAGGCCGCGAAGTGGTGCTTGCCGACGCGGATACCATCATCAACAAACTGACCGAACTGGCCAAAGATTTTGCTGACGTGCCCATGCTGTCGCGCACCCACGGCCAAACAGCCAGCCCGACCACCATGGGTAAGGAACTGGCTAACGTTGTCGCTCGCCTGCGCCGCCAGCGCGCCACGATTGCTGGCGTAGAGCTATTGGGCAAAATCAACGGTGCGGTGGGTAACTACAACGCCCACCTCTCTGCGTACCCGGATATCGATTGGGAAGCAAACGCGAAAGACTTTATCGAGGGGCTGGCGTTGAGCTGGAACCCCTACACCACCCAAATTGAGCCCCACGATTATATTGCTGAGTTGTTTGACGCCGTGGCCCGCTTCAATACCATCCTGATCGATCTCGACCGGGATATTTGGGGTTACATCTCGCTAGGCTATTTCAAACAACGCACCATCGCGGGCGAAGTCGGTTCCTCGACCATGCCACACAAGGTCAACCCGATCGACTTTGAAAACTCAGAGGGCAACCTGGGTATCGCGAACGCGGTACTGCAGCACCTGGCGGCGAAATTGCCGATCTCCCGCTGGCAGCGCGATCTGACTGACTCCACCGTGCTGCGCAATATGGGCGTTGGATTTGCCTACAGCCAGATCGCCTACCAGGCTACCCTGAAAGGTCTAGGCAAGTTAGAACTCAACCCGGAGCGGATCGCCGCTGACCTGGACGACAGCTGGGAGGTTCTGGCTGAACCGATTCAGACAGTAATGCGCCGTTATGGTGTGGAAGAGCCTTACGAAAAGCTCAAGGCGCTCACTCGCGGCCAGCGCATTACCAAGGATACCCTGGCGGTGTTTATCGAAACCCTCGAAATTCCCGAGGAAGCGAAGGCCGCGCTGCGCGTGATGAGCCCCGCCAGCTATACCGGTAACGCCAGCGAGCAGGCTAAACGTATCTGAGGTAACTGAGCGATGTCCCTGTACGATTTTGACGCTCAGCAATTTCTGGACAGGGACTGGCAGCAACGCCCCCGCCTGCTTCGCCAGGCACTACCCGGTTTTTGCTGCCCCGTTGACGGTAATGATCTGGCCGGACTGGCCTGCGAACCCGAAGCCGAAAGTCGCATTATTATTGAAGACGCCACTGGCTGGCATTTGCGCCACGGGCCGTTTTCCGAAGCGGATTTCTCCGAGTTGCCGCCCTCCGGTTGGACCTTGCTTGTGCAGGGGGTAGACAGATGGCTGCCGGAAGTCGCGGAATTACTACAGTATTTCCGTTTTCTTCCGCGCTGGCGTACTGAAGATATTATGATCAGCTATGCCGCGGATGGCGGAAACGTCGGGCCACATTTCGACAATTACGACGTCTTTCTGATTCAGGGCAGCGGCCAACGCCGTTGGCGCATTGGTCAGCATTGCGATGATGCCACCCCCCTGCTGGACAACGATCAGCTGCGGCTCATTGCCGAATTTACCGATACCGAAGAATACTTATTGGCGGCCGGCGATATTCTCTACATTCCGCCTGGCGTTGCCCATTGGGGCGCCGGGGTCGGTGACGATTGCATTACCCTGTCGGTCGGCTTTCGGGCCCCTTCATCCGCGGAGTTGATCGGCCACTGGGCCGATGAAGTCGCATCGCACCTAGGCGAGGCGCAACGCTACCGCGACCCGGCTCTGAATGGCGGTGCCAACCCAGGTGAAATCCCCGATGTGGTAGTTGCTCAGTTACGCCGTGAACTGTCGCGGCATCTTGACGACGACAGTTTTATTCGCCACTGGTTTGGTCAATTGATGACGTCTGTCGAAGGTTTTGATGATTTATCCGCTAATCACGAAATGCTCTCCGAGGCGGAATTTGTTTTTGCTCTGCAGGAGACGAGCTTAGCCCTTCGCCTTGGAACACGGCTCGCCTTCGACAACCAGTATCTTTTTGCCGATGGTCAGTCCTATTGTTACAGTGACGAGCAGCGAAGCGCGATTGCCGAGCTCTGCAAACTTGAGGCTAACGCCACCCTTGTGGCGTCCCTATCCGAGCAACTGGGCATCGAGCTGCTATATTCACTGTATTGCGCGGGAACGCTGGAATTTGATGATTACGAGCCTGAAGCTGACTAACTGGCCTACCGACTGGAAGACGCTAAGCGAAATCCGCCGCAAGGTTTTTATCGATGAGCAACAGGTTCCCGAGGAATTGGAGATCGATGCCGACGATTTTACCGCCTGGCACTGGTTGGCCTCGGTTAGCGACGAGCCGGTTGGTACCGTTCGCCTTACCCAGGGTGGGAAAATCGGTCGTATGGCGGTGCTACCCTCCTACCGTGGGCTCGGTATTGGCCGTTCCCTGCTGGATGCCGCGACGGATTTTGCCGACCAACAAGAAATGCCGGAAGTGACACTCGCCGCGCAGGAGCATGCCATCGGGTTTTATGAACGCGCCGGCTTTTTAGCCGAGGGTGACGCCTTTATGGATGCGGGCATTCCCCATCGCACCATGCGCAAGGTTTTTCGCGCTCAGGTCCAGGCCCCACCGCCACAGGAGCCTACCGCGTCAGCCGATAGAGCGAGCAGCGAGAAATTTCGCGTGGCTGATCTATCCGCGTCCATTGGCGAATTTTGCGCGCTGAGTAAGCGGCAGTTACGGATTCTCAGTCACAGCCTGGAACCCGATTTCTACGGTGCGGAAGGCCTGGCTGAGACGCTGTCTCAGTTAGCCCGAAAGCACCGCGACAGTGAAATCAGATTGCTGATTCAGGATGATCGCCCGCTGCGGGAAATTCGCCATCCACTGGTGGAATTGAGCCGCCGCCTGAGCGCCGTATCAATTCGCGTGATGCCGCGCGATCAGGCCTTGGAACACAATGAATGCTTTGTTGTTTCAGATAACACCGGTCTGTTGGTGTACAAGCACAATATCAAGGTCGATGCCTGGGCGAGCTATAATCTGCGCCCCGTCGCGCGGGAGTACTCCGAGCGCTTTGACCGGCTCTGGCATTTCTGCCGCCCCTCGCCCTGGCTGCGCCCGCTTTACTAGTCTAGCGCCGCAGTTCAGAGCGTCGTTTATCAGGTGTCCAGCATCACTCCGACTTCGTTGTCGCGGTAAACCAGCTCGAATCGTCGCAAGCCCCGGCAGGGTTCCTCGCTGGCGTGCAGCAGCGCGCCACTGCGTATATCGAAACGGTAGCCGTGTTGGGGGCAGACTAATTGATCACCTTGAATGTCGGCTGCGCTGAGCGGAAAAGCCCGGTGCGGACATTGGCTTTCCAGAAGATAGGGCTTGTCACCGTTTTGCAGCAACAACAATGAATAGTTGTCGATTTTAATCAGCTTGCGGTAGCCGTCGTGCAGGTTGATCAGCTTTTCCAGGCGGTAGTAGTGCATAAAACAACCAGGTAATGTTTTGCGCAGCTTACCTCAGGCCGTCATTCAGTCAACTAGTGTTTTCCCGGGGGCTTACTTGCCTCTGTTTAAAAAGGGGCGCCGAACACGTCGCCCCATTTCTCTAGCGGGCTTAGCCAACATGCCTGCACATCATGCGGTAGCGTCCCGGTGCCTGCCCGTACCAACGTTTAAACGCCTTTTGAAACGCGCTTTGGTCGCTGAATCCCAGCTCCGCCGCAATATCCAACAAACCGAGATCTTCCTGGGAAATCAGGCCGAGGGAGCGTTCTTTGCGCGCTTCGTCAACCAGGCTCTTGTAACTGCTGTCGATATTGTTCAGGCGGCGTTGCAAGGTGCGTGGCGCAATGCCGAGCTGTTCTGAAATCACCTCCAGCTTGGGCACGCCCTCCGCCAGGCGCTTAACAATGCAATCCCGAACCTCTTTGATCAGCCGGTCCTCAAATTGTAAGTTCGAAAGCTCAATAAGCGCCGCCTGTTCCAGAGATTTGTGGATTTCCGGGTGCGGGTGGCGGGTGGGTTGATCAAGCAGTGCCCGGTCAAAGCAAACACCATTGAAATCCTGTTCAAAACGCACCGGGGCTTCATAGAGTGCGGTTAATTGCGCATCGCGCCCATCTGCCTTGTGGCAGAAATACACCTCGCGGTGGGTTTTGCCCCGCACCAGCATCGCCTTGGTGGCGCGGTACCAGTTGGCGAAAAAGAATTCGACCACATGGTGCGACAAGGCTTGCCGCGGCGGCGGCTGCCAACTCATGCATACCGCGTTGTCGTAATTATCGTTAAATAATACGTCGCCGTGATCGATTAGCAGCCTGGAGAATCGCGGCATAACGCCCAGCGCTTCACGGGTGTTCGCTGCACTCATGCCAAGATAGTTCACCATTCCCCAGGGCTTGCTGGAACATTCTGTTCCCGCTTCAGCACCCAGGCAGGGCGCATCCAGCAAGCGGGCGCCCGTTTCCAGGGTCATTTCGAACAGTCTCAACGGCACCCGGCCATGTTCACTGATGTGAGCAAGCGGGTTCAATTGCATCACTGCTTGCAATTGGCGCGTACTGACACCCCGCGCGTTGAGGTACGCCACGAGGTTCTCTAGGTATTCCTTGCAGACAGTAGGGGTTCGCATTGCTGCCTCCATTTACTGAATTCATTGGCTGTGAGCGAAGGGTTGCCCAAAGCTCAACGCTTGTTATCGTTCTTCAGTTGGCTCTCATCCGTTTCAAACCGTTGTAAAGACTACCAAGTTAAACGGCGGACTTGTCCCCTGGCGCCACCAAAAGTATTATCATTAGTGACCGTCAATTTATATCATTTTAGGCCAGGGGCGCGTTTTCGTTTGCAACTCATTGCTATGGAACAACTTGGCGCCCGCCTGCTGCGGACGCTTAGAGACCTGCTAGAGGCTCGTTATCCCGGGGTGGACAGCGCGGAGCTAGGCCGTCGCTGTGGTCTCGACGAGGAATGGTGGCACCCCGCCGGCAATAACAAGCTGGTTAATGTGATGGTTTTGATCAACGCCCTTCATCGCGCAGAAGCCCCTGCGATTGCCTTGGAGCTCGGTGACCTCGCAGAGCTGAGCGACCTTGGCCTGCTCGGCTATGCCATGCTTACGGCGGCTAACTGTGAACAGGCGACCAATATAAGCTGTCACGCTTTCAGCGAAGCGAGTTTTCTGGTGAAGGTGCAGCTGGAAAGGAACGATCGCCACGCGCTGATCCAGTTTGAACTCACCGAAAATGCTCTGCCCATTGAACAAATGATCATGGAGTTGTGCAGCGTCGCGGCGTGGCGTTATATACAAGGCATTCTACCGGAGGGGAAAGCCGCCAAACCGGATTTTGTCGCCTTCCGTTTTCCCGAGCCACCTCACGCAAGCAGTTACGCCGAGCTTCTGGGGTGCCCAATTCGATTCGGTTCAAGTCAAAATACCCTGGCCTTCCCTCTGCCCTGGTTGGCGCGGGCCATTCCCAGCGGTAACGAAGAGGCCTTGGTTGCCTGTTCGCACCATGTGCAACACATTGTTGGGGAGAGCTACCGCAGCGCCGGTGTCGCACCCCAGGTCAAACGCTTGTTGATGTCGCGGCCTCAGGAGTGTGAATTCAATCTGGAAAAAACTGCCCGCCAATTGCGGGTGAGCCCGCGGAGCCTGCGTCGCCACCTCGAAAAAAGTGGCAGCAGCTTTCGTCAAATCTGCCTCGACGTTCGAATGGAACTGGCCCGTGAGTACTTACTGAATACCCATATGAGCCTGAAGGAAATTGCCTATCAGCTGGGCTATAAACACCCCAGTAACTTTAATCGTGCCTTCAGTGATTATTTTGGCAATTCACCGCGAGCGATGCGCAATACCCATTACATTGCCTTTCAGGAACTTCAGGTCGATTCGGCGCAAACTGACACATCTGGCGCCTAGAACGCTACTGTTTTGCGGATCAAAACGTCACAATTGACACCGCGGGTCGTTTCCTTAACATCCGCTTCACAGAAATAACATTGCATAAGGTAAACCTATGACACCAGCCGATAACACCCCTATCCTCGTCGGCGTCGGTCAGCGCACATACCGCGACACCGGCAACCCCGAGCGCACGCCAGTTGATGCCTTTCAGGATGCCCTGGAGCTGGCATTGGCGGATAGTGGTCGCGGTGAGGCACTGCGTGCTGCGATTGATGTGTTGTGTACCGAACCCAGTCTGTTGGAAGTTTCCCCGGAAATTGCCGCCCTGCTCAATTGCTTCCCTGGTCCTGAACTGTGCCAGCGGCTGGGATTTAAAGACGCGAGCAGTGTTAAAGCGCCTGAGGGCGGTAACGGACCACAGATGCTGATCAACTACTACGCCAATGAAGTGAATGCCGGGCGCCGCCGGGCGGTAGCGATCTGCGGCGGTGAGCTGGGTGCAAGCTTCCGCGCACTGCTAGGCGGCGGTGGCGATATCAGCCACTGGACGAAGGGGGCAAAAGGCGACACCGAACAACCCTGGCCAGACCGGGACGGCGCCCACGCCGAAGAACATCGTCACAATTTGTGGCTGCCAACCCACATGTATCCGCTGTTCGAGAATGCGCTCCGTCACCGTTACGGCCACAGCCTTGAAGAGCATCAGCAGCACATGGGTAAGCTTATGCAGGGCCTCAGCGATATCGCCACGGAGAATCCCCATGCCTGGTCGTATCAGCGCCCCAGATCAGCAGAGCAGCTAAGCCGCTTCGATGAACGCAGCCCCTGCCTTGCGCTGCCGTACAATAAGTATCTCTGCGCGCAGATGAATATCGATATGGCCGCCGCCGTGGTGGTGACAACCATTGCCACCGCGCGAGAGCTGGGCATTAACGAAGATCGCTGGATTTATCTCAATGGTTGCGCCGATGCTAATGAGCACTGGTATGTTGGCGAGCGCCCTGACCTGTCGCGTTCCCATGCCATTAAACTCGTGGGCGAAACGGCGCTTTCCCGAGCCGGATGCACGATCGATGATATTGACTTGATTGATATATACAGCTGTTTCCCCTGTGCCGTGGAGATGGCATGTGAGGCGCTGAATATTGATCCCTTTGGCGAGCGCGCCCTGACCCTTACCGGTGGCCTGCCCTACTTTGGTGGCCCCGGCCACAGCTACAGCCTGCACGCCATCGCGAGCATGGTCGAGCAATTGCGGGAACGTCCCAGTGCCAAGGGTATGATCACCGCCAACGGCTGGTATATGACTAAGCAGGCAATTGGTATTTACAGCGCGACGCCGGTTCACAGCCAGTGGCAACGCGGTGACGACCGGCCACTGCAGCAGCAGATCGATAACCAGCCCTACCAAAAAATTGATGCGGCGCCCAATGGTCAGGCCACCGTTGACAGCTATACCGTCGTCTGTGACCGCAACGGTCCCAAACAGGGTATTATCGTTGGCAGCCTGGAGTCAGGGGATCGCTTTATCGCCCATACGGCTCAGGATGACACGCTGTTAGCGCAGTTGATGCATGAGGATGTGATTGGCCGGCGCGGTGTGGTTTCCTGTGGTGCAGAGCAAAACCTCTTCCAGTTCGACTAGCACCAAAGTTTAAATCCGTTTGGTTTTTGTGGCCCCCGCTTATCGCGGGGGTCTTTTTTGTATTGTTCCGGTATTGAGTAAATCGTATGTCTAGCTCTTACTTCCCCGAGTGTCTCGAATCTGACTGGCAAATCATGCCGCTTAACGAAGGCCAATCCTTTGATCACAAAATGCGAAGCTTCGAGTTTCGTAAGGCCGGGCCCGGCAAAGCCCAGGCGCGTTTCATCACCGATAGCGAGTGCCAAAATGTGCACTACGGCCTGCACGGGGGCTATCTCGCCGCCCGCGCCGAGCAGGTGCTGTATCTGCCGATGTATACCGACCGCTGCGTTGCGTTTGGTCGGGTAGTGACGATCGATTTCGGCATACAGTATTTACAGGGCGGAACCCTTGGCGAAGACATCATCGCAGACGTCGAACTGATGAAGGAGACTGGCCGCATGGGCTTTGTCAGAGGCACCTTGAGTCAGGGAGATCAGAAGCTGTGCAGTTTTAACGGTATGCTGAGAAAACTGCCTTAATACCTAACGTGTTACACAAAAAAGGCCCGATATTTATCGGGCCTTTTTGACTTTCAGAAGCGCAGCAGCGCTTCCATTGCGATACTTCGCGGTGGATCTGTTGCGGCAAAATGCGCGCCCACAAACAAGGGCACATCATTACCGCTGGGGCGTGTCAGTTCATTGGTAAGGTTCTTGCCGATCAGCGCCAGCTCCCAACCTTGATTAAAGTTCGCTAACGACAAGCGGCTGTTTATCTTGTAATAGGCTTCCTGTAGGTCAGCGGCGTCGCGGTCCTGGGTGTAGAAGTATTCGTCGCTGTAGTTTAGATCCATCTGTAAACTCAGGATCAACGCGTCACTGATCGGTTGCACGTATTGTGCGGTAAGACTTGCCGACACCTCCGGCGCGTAATCGGTGCTCGCCCCACTCAGATCCTGGCGACAGTCGGGGTTGCCCGCACGGTAAGCAACATCGGTTTGCGCGGCGGTACAGGGGCCGTTTGTGAACGAGGTGAAATAGGAGTCCAACAAGGCCATTGATGCGCCCAAAGTGAGTTTTTCACTGTATGCCCAACGGAAATCCGCTTCAAAGCCCTGAGTGATGGATTCTGCCGCATTACCGACAACGTAGCCCGTCAGGGTGAAATTGCTCACTTGGCGGTTCATGAACTCGGTATAAAACAAGGCCGCATTAAAGGTTGCCGCGCCGTCCAATAAGGTGGTCTTCAAACCCAGCTCATAGGTGTCGGCCTCTTCGTCTTCATAGGTAAAGGCGTCCTGGCTGGCGGTAGTGTCACTGGCGTTAAAGCCGCCGTCCTTGAAACCTTTGGCATAGCGAAAATAACTCATAATCGCGTCACTGGCGTACCACTGCAGGTTAAAGGCCGGAGAAACATTGTCGACCTTGCGCGCGTTTTCAATATTGTGGTTTTCGGAGTTATTCAATGCCCCTGCAACCACAGCATAGAGGGGGTTGATTGCCCGCTCCTTTGAACGAAATTGAGCGACATCCAGGTATTTTGTCGCCTGCTTTTCGTCCTGACCCCAACGTAGGCCCAAGGTCGCACTTAGCGTTTCACTGAAATTCCAGGTTGCCTGGCCAAATACCGCAAGGCTGTCTGTGGTCTGTTCAAATTCCGTGTAGGTCGCCAATTGTGTCGGCAGAGAAACCGAAAGACCCGGTAGCGTCAGCGAACTGGGAATGCCCAGGGCGGCAAAATCCAGATTGAGCC
>JBFEVY010000056.1:0-14000 GCA_041546665.1 Spongiibacteraceae bacterium
GGGATTCTCCGAGGTTTTATATTCAATGCGAATCGGTGTACCGACCATTTTCAATTCACGGCGAAACACCCGTTCCAAATAGCGGGTATAGCTGTTTGGCACTTTGTCCGTCTGGTTGCCGTGAATTACGACAATCGGCGGATTGTTTCCACCGGGGTGGGCATAACGCAGTTTGATACGCCGTCCGTTGACCATCGGCGGCGCGTGTTCAAATACGGCACCTTCCAGAATCATGGTCAGATTGCGGGTCTGCAACTGACGGGTCGCCGAGTCGTAGGCCTTTTCTATGCTTTCATAGAGGTGCCCAACACCAGTGCCGTGCAGCGCAGAAATGAAATGGATTTCGGCAAAGTCGATAAATTGCAGGCGCCGATCCAGCTCGGTCTTGATGCGGTTTTTCTGGTCGGAATCCAGTCCGTCCCATTTATTGATCGCCACAACCACCGCACGTCCAGAGTCGATCACCTGCCCCAGCAAATGGAGGTCCTGATCAACAATATTCTCGCGACCGTCCATCAGCAAAATCACGACATTGGCGTCGTCAATCGCCTTGAGAGTTTGAACGATGGAGAATTTCTCGACTGCTTCACTGATATTGCGTCGCTTGCGCACCCCCGCGGTATCAATCAGCGTATAGGGCTCGCCATCGCGTTCGTAATTGATATAGACACTGTCGCGGGTTGTTCCCGGCTGGTCGTAAACCACCACCCGCTCTTCGCCGAGCATGCGATTTACCAGGGTCGATTTGCCGACATTGGGGCGGCCGACAATCGCGATTTTTTTGCCGTGTGCTTGCTTTTCCGCCTCTGCCTGATCGGCTTCGGGGAACATCTCCAGCACATCGTTCACCAACGCTCGCACGCCTTTGCCGTGGGTCGCGGTGAGCGGGTAAATCTTGCTGGCACCGGTTTTATAAAACTCGGCCATGGCCACATCGGGATCAGTCCCGTCAATCTTATTGGCCACAATCATCACGGGCTTTTCACAGCTGCGCAGATGCTTGATCAAGCCCTCATCAGCGGGGGTCAGCCCCGCCCGGGAATCAAGCATCAGCAGCACGGCGTCCGCTTCATCGATAGCCAACAGCGATTGCTTGGCCATTTCCTCGTCGATACCCTCTTCATCGCCATTGATACCGCCGGTATCGATCACGATGAAACGCCGGTCTTCAAGCATCGCGTCACCGTATTTACGGTCGCGGGTCAGCCCGGGGAAATTGGCCACCAGGGCGTCCCGGCTCTTGGTTAGCCGGTTAAATAATGTCGATTTGCCAACATTGGGGCGCCCTACCAGGGCGATGACGGGGATCATGAAAAATTACTCAATAGGGTGCGGATTTTAACGCGACTTGATCTCGTACGCGGCCAATTTGCCGTCGTTGGTATAGACGTAAAACTGGTTCTCATCGGCGACCATCGGCGCTCGTACACCGGAGCCATCAACGTGGGTGCGGGCTTCCAGGTGGCCGTCCAACTGCGCCAGCACATGCAGGTAACCTTCAAAATCACCTACCACAATGCTGCCGGCGTGGGCCAAAGGCTCGCTCAACTCACGGCGCGCCAACAGAGTCTGGGTCCAGCTTACGCCCTGCCCGCCATTGGTCACGGCACTCACGCTACCCTGGTCGTCAACCACATAAATATTACCCAGCGCTTCCGCCGCGCCCACATAACTGGAGGTATCCTTGGCCCAGCGTGGGCGGCCGGTGGCAACATCCACCGCCAGCATTTTGCCCTTGTAGCCTGTGGCCACAACAACCTGATCGGCGTCGATCAGCAAGAGGCGTCCATCCACGTCCACCAGACGCTCAATTTCAGTACTGCCCTGGGGTACTGACACACGCTGTTCCCAACGCACACTGCCAGTGTCGATATCCAATGCCTCCAGGCGTCCGTTGGCCAGACCCACCAGCACCGTATCCCGCACAACCACCGGGCTGCTGGTTCCACGCAATGTCAGGCGAGGCACCTGTGCGGTATAGGTCCACAATTTCTTACCGTCAACGATATCGAAGCCATAAACCTGACCACTATAGGTTTGTGCAACTACCGTGCTGCCGTCGCTGGCCGGCGCACCGAGCACCTCACCACCAACGGGAGAACGCCAGGCGATTTTCCCGGTCAGGCGGTCAATGGCAACCACTTCCCCGTCGGAGGTGCCAACAAACACCATCGCACCGCCTACCCCGACACCACCGGAGATATTCAGATCGAGGGATTTTTTCCAGACTTTGCGGCCATTGCGCGCCTTAAACGCGGCTACCACGCCATCGTGGGAGGCGATAAAAATTTCGTCGCCATCGAGAGCCGGCGCAATCCGGTGGTAGGCCTTACCCTGGCCGTCGCCAATCGACTTCGACCACACCTTCTTCAGGCGTTTCTCTTCTTTGAAATCGGTCAGCTTAGCCGGCTCATTACTGCTGGGAGTGGACGAACACGCACTCACCGTCAATGCGAGCAGCAGTACAAGCAGTGGTCGGAAAAAAACCATAATTACCTCTTGTTATTCAACGCACAAACGCGCAATGACGCGCTTTACTCGGCGCTACTCAGATCAACAGCGGGAGCTGAGTTGGCAGGCAAGGCCTGACGCAAATCAGCGATTTTCATATCCAGCATCGGATTGTTTACCGGCAGTTCCTGGGAACGATTAATCGTCCGGGCCTTTTCATAACTCGCCAAGGCTTCGCCAGCATTGCCCTGCGCCAGTTGAATATCACCGCGAATCTCTTCAACCTGAGCAGAATAACCCGCGTCTTGCACCGCATTCAGCAGCGCAAGCGCAGCGGCGAAATCAGCGGTGGCGAGTTTGATTTTAGCCAGTCGCAATTGCGCCTGGCCCTTAATCGAGAGCTCGGGCTTTTTATCCAATACCCATTGCAGCTCCTGCTCCGCAGTCGCATAGTCGCCGGCATTAACGGCATACTTGGCGAGCATCATCGCGCCAAATTGCGCATAGGCATAGCCGGAAAATTCGGACTTTAATGTGTTAGCCAGGTGCTTCGCGGTGGTCAGTTTACCGCCATTAACCTGTACACCCGCGTCAGCCTGGAGCAGGTTATCGAAAACGACGGAGGCCTCCGCGGCGCGGCTGCTGATATGGTTTTGCCAACCCTTCCAGCCAAACACCAGCGACAGGGCGACGGCAATGCCTATTACGGTCGACTGACCATTTTCTCGCCACCATTTCTTGATCGCTTCGACTTGTTCTTCTTCGGTACGATAGGTTTCCACTGCCACTCACCACATTAATTTGAAAAATACTGATCTCGCAGCACCGCTGCCAAATCATCGATTGCAACCAAACGCTGCTCTGCGCCGGCATCCCGCAGCGGTTTCACCGAGACATTACCCGCTGCCAGCTCATCTTCGCCGAAAACAACCGCCACGGTTGCGCCGCTTTTGTCGGCCTTTTTAAATTGACTTTTAAAGCTGCCACCCCCGCAGTTGAGCACAATGCGTTGCGGCAGTGTATCGCGCAGGCGCTCGGCCATCTGCAGCGCTGCAGTTTCGCAGGCCTCACCCAAGGCAACGATATAGACCTCAGCCGACGCCAATGATTCAGGCGCTGTCTCAAGGGTTTCCAGCAGTAGTACCAGGCGCTCAACCCCCATGGCGAAACCTACCGCAGGTGTTGGTTTTCCACCCAGCTGCTCGACAAGACCATTGTAACGTCCACCGGCGCAGACGGTACCCTGTGCCCCCAGCGCGCTGGTTGTCCACTCAAAAACCGTCAAGCCATAGTAATCCAGCCCGCGCACCAGCTTCGGATTCAGCACATAGTTCAAGCCCGCCGCGTCCAGAGCTGCGCACAACCCTGCGAAGTGACTGCGTGATTCGTCGTCCAGATAGTCCTGCAATACCGGGGCATCTTTCAACAGCTGCTGGGTCTCCGGCACTTTGCTGTCGAGAATCCGCAGTGGGTTGGTCTCCAGACGTCGCTGGCTGTCGTCATCAAGCTGATCTTTAAACTGGCTCAGGTAGTCAACCAGTGCACTGCGATAACGACTGCGCGACTCGGTATTGCCAATACTGTTCAACTCCAGCGTCACCGCGTCGCTCAGACCCAGCTCACGCCACAGGCGAGCCGTCATCAATATCAGTTCGGCATCGATATCCGGGCCATCGATCCCAAAGGTCTCCACTCCGATCTGGTGAAACTGGCGCAGACGTCCCTTCTGGGGACGCTCATGGCGAAACATCGGCCCCTGGTACCAAAGCCGCTGCTGCTGGTTGTGCAGCAGGCCATTTTGTTCGCAAGCGCGCACACAGCAGGCGGTACCTTCCGGGCGCAGGGTCAGGCTGTCGCCATTGCGATCCTCGAAGGTGTACATTTCCTTTTCAACGATATCGGTCACTTCACCGATAGAGCGCTTGAACAGTTCGGTCTGTTCCAAAATCGGAAAACGGATTTCCCGGTAACCGTAACGCGCAAGCAGGCTGCGCACCGTCTCTTCGAGATACTGCCAGCGGGGAGAGGCGTCGGGCAACAGGTCGTTCATGCCCCGAATAGATTGAATACGTGCCAAAAAAAATCCTTAGTTCTGTATCAACACGGACAGCTGCGCTTAACTGCGCGCGATCAGCTGTTCGTCCTGTTGTTGTTTGAGGGCCACTTTCTCACGGATCAGCTTTTCCAGGTGATCTACCAGTTCAGGGTTTTGCACCTTGTGGTCCTTCTGCCCGGCAACATAAACCAGATTATTGGGAGTGCCGCCGGTCAGACCGATATCTGCTTCTTTGGCCTCGCCCGGACCATTCACAATGCAGCCGATGACAGCTACATCCAGTGGCGTCGTCACATCTTCAAGGCGGGCTTCCAATTCGTTCATGGTACCAATTACGTCGAAGTTCTGGCGCGAGCAGCTCGGGCAGGCAATAAAGTTGATGCCCTTTGAGCGCAATTTCAGGCTCTTGAGAATCTCATAACCGACTTTGATTTCTTCCACCGGGTCTGCCGCCAGCGATACCCGAATGGTGTCGCCAATACCGTCCATCAACAGCATGCCCAAGCCCACCGAAGATTTGACCGTACCGCCGCGAAGCGCCCCGGCCTCGGTAATCCCCAGGTGCAGGGGCTGCTCAATCTGACTGGCAATAAGGCGATACGCCGCCACAGCCATAAACACATCGGAGGCTTTAACGCTGAGCTTGAAGTCCTGAAAATCCAGCTTGTCGAGGATATCAATATGGCGCATTGCGGATTCAACCAGGGCCTCTGGCGTGGGTTCACCGTATTTGCGCTGAAGCTCTTTTTCCAGTGAGCCGGCATTGACCCCGATACGAATCGGAATATTTCGATCCTTCGCCGCATCAATAACGGCACGCACCCGATCCTCACGACCGATATTGCCGGGATTAATCCGCAGGCAATCGACGCCGTACTCAGCCACTTTAAGGGCAATCTTGTAATCGAAGTGAATATCGGCAACCAATGGCACAGCGACCTGGCTGCGAATTTCACGAAACGCTTCGGCTGCCTCCATGCTAGGCACAGACACCCGCACAATATCAGCACAAGCCGCTTCCAGACGCTTGATCTGGGCAACGGTCGCCGCGACATCACAGGTGTCAGTATTGGTCATGCTCTGCACAGAAATGGGCGCATCGCCGCCCACGGCAACGTTGCCAACCATGATTTGCCGGGATACACGGCGCTTGATTGGCGACTCCATTTTCATAATTCACCTATCCGCACGCGAACAGCGTTGCTTTGCGTTAACTCTTTTAAATCGATTGCGTGATTGTTGTACGTGGCACTCACCGCCGGCCAGTATGCCATGCTGAGTTCAACCGGCCCGAGGACCGTTAAGCTCAACTGCTCTCCCGCGCGCTGAACACCGCTCAAGACAATATTGCCCTTCGCATCACGCAATTCTGTCCACACATTTTCAGTAAAGCTCAGCGCCAATAGCGCCGGCTCGCCTTCCACGTCAGGCGTCGGCTCGTGCTCTTCCTCACGAAGGTCTAGCAGCGACTCGCCAAGACTCGGCGCCGAACGAATTTCTTCCAGCGGGATCACCCGCTCTTCCAGCACACTCACATCGAGCTTTTTCTCTGGTGCACTGCCAAAGACCCAGACTGAAATGCACCACACCACAAAGGCCGCTATCAGCGCAAACACCAGACGGGCATTGCCTGGGGCTTTTACTTTGGCATTAACTGCGTGACGCTCCTTGCGGTCTTCTTCACGACGACATATCCGGTCGCAGTCTTTTAATAGCGGCGCTTCGTCCAGTTCCATATAACGCGCGTAGGCTTTGATATAACCCCGCGCGAAAAGCGGCGAATTAAACCGCGAATAATCATTGCACTCCAGCGCTTCCACATAACTTTTCAGAAGATTCAGCGCTTCAGCGGTTTCGGTCACGCTTTTGCCGGCACTGACGCGCGCATCACGCAGAACCGAGCCTGGCGGTCCTATATTCAGCTCTGTCGGTGCAGTCATTTCTCTTTCCCTGTTAACGCGATTGCCATGCAACCGCACAGATTCACTTTTCCGATGCTTGGTACAGTAAATACTCTTCTGATTTGGGGTACAGGTTTTTCAATGCCAGACCATAGCTCGCATAGGCATCGTGGTCGGAAAATACTTTAGCCAAACGAATGCCCAGCCACAACGAAGCCGCACTTTGCTGCTTTACCTTGGCGCGATAGACATCAAAAAAGTGCTGAGAGTCGGCATAACGTCCCTGCCGGAATTGCACCTCTGCCATCGGCAACAATGCCTGGGGGTCATCGCCCTGCATTAGCAGTGCACGCCGGAATGCATTCTCGGCCTTGTCGAGTTCATCCAGCTTCAAATAACAACGCCCCAGATTAACAAAGGCTTCGAGACGGCGCTCATACAACAGGTCGCCAACAACCACTTCCAGCTGCTGCGCCGCTTCGGGATAACGCTCCAGGGAGTAAAGAAACGCGGCGTAGTTGTTCCGGGTTCTCACCAAATCCGGAGCGGCCTTGATCGCACGCTTGTAGTAGTCCTCCGCTAGTTCAAGCTCACCGGTATTCTGGAAAACCAGCGCCAGAGCCTCAAGGGTTTCGGGGCGGTCTTTTTCAACGGACTCAACGTACTGAAGATGGCGCTTGGCCTGATTCCACTCGCCTTTGGCAATATAGGCACGGGCAAGCTGCAGCGAGGTATCGTAGGCCTTCTGTTCGTCGGCCTTTTCAGCCAGACCGCCGGTTTTTGTCGTGACACAGGCACTCAAGCCCGACAGCGTCACAGCGAACAATCCTGCGAGAGTAACAGCGCGTAGCTTGCCTGAAGTCATACTGGTTCAGCCTCGATATTGTTATTGCACAACGCGAATCGTTTGCTCTTGCTCCGCTGCCCGACGCATATGCCGCTCGTTCCGTCGGGTACGATCCTGCACCTGACCGGCAAGCTGACCACAAGCCGCATCAATATCATCGCCTCGCGTGGTACGAACCGTCGTTACATAGCCGGCGTCGTTCAGAACCTGCCAAAAGCGCGAGATCGCCCCCTTGGACGGGCGCTGGTAATCCGACAGTGAAAACGGATTAAAAGGGATCAGGTTGATCTTGCAGGGCAGAACACGCAAAACTTCGGCCAACTCCCGCGCATGTTCAAGCTGGTCATTCACCCCGGCGATCAGGGTATATTCCACTGTCACTACACGGTGGGTGTCCGGCTGCTTGTCGAGATAGCGCTGACACGCGGCCAGCAACTCGGCGATGGGATAGCGTTTGTTGATCGGCACCAGCTGGTTGCGCAGCGCGTCGTTCGGCGCGTGCAGAGACACCGCGAGGGAAACCTCGGATACGTCACCCAGCTTGTCCAGCATGGGCACAACGCCAGAGGTGCTCAATGTCACCCGGCGCTTGGACAGGCCGTAGCCGAAATCGTCCATCATCAGATTTGTGGCGTCGACAACATTGTCAAAATTGAGCAGGGGTTCGCCCATACCCATCATCACCACATTCGTCACAACGCGGCCTTTGCCACTCTGGAATGCGTCGAAGGATTTCAGGGCCAACCAGACCTGGCCGATGATCTCCGCCGCGGTCAGGTCTCGCATAAAGCCCTGTTTGCCCGTAGAGCAGAAGCTGCAATCAAGGCTGCACCCAACCTGCGAGGACACACAGAGCGTGCCCCTCGCGCCGTCGGGAATAAATACGGTTTCGACGAGATTGTTACCGCCGACTTCCACCGCCCATTTGCGGGTTCCGTCTTTGGAGTCGAGCTGACGCGCGACCTTTGGCGGTCTGATCTCGGCAATTTCCTGCAATTTTGCCCGCAGTGCTTTGCCGAGGTTGGTCATCTCGTCAAAGTTATCGATTCCCGAGTGGTGAATCCACTTGAGAATCTGCTGGGCACGGAACGGTTTTTCGCCAACAGAGACCAGCCAGGCCTCCATTTTGGCACGGGGCATACCGAGCAAATTGACTTTGTCGGTCACACTTGGCGCATTGGCCTCTGTCGTCTGTTCCATGCCCTGACCTCGCGAGGCGATTAAACGCGTTCGCAGATTTCGCTGGTCGCGAAGAAGAAGGCGATTTCGCGCGCTGCAGAGGTCTCGGAGTCAGAACCGTGAACCGCGTTTGCGTCGATAGACTCGGCGAAATCCGCACGAATCGTGCCCGCTTCAGCTTCTTTGGGGTTGGTTGCACCCATCAGCTCACGGTTTTTAGCAATGGCGCCTTCACCTTCCAGGACCTGCACAGTTACCGGGCCAGAGGTCATGAAGTCAACCAGGGCGGGGAAAAAAGGACGCCCTTTGTGCTCAGCGTAAAACCCTTCCGCCTGCTCGCGGCTAAGGCGCAGCATTTTGGCGGCAACAATACGCAAACCTGCTTTTTCAAAACGGCTGTAGATTTCACCTACAACATTTTTTGCAACAGCATCAGGTTTAACAATGGAAAGGGTGCGTTCAACGCCCATCAGACTATCTCCACAAAGGTTTACAAATTAGCGTGCGGGACCAGCCCGCAAAAAAGTCGTCGAATTATACGCGCATTGTGCGTAAATAGGTATGCGAAGCCGGATTTTCCGCGCTAAAGCACAGACTGTGCTTAATCGCGCTCTTCCAGCCAGGCCGCCTGTATGGCTTCGAGAATTTTCTCGCCGCAGCGATCTGGCGTATCGTCAAATTCGTCCAGCGCCATTACCAGGTTGCGCAGGTCAACAAAGTTGATATAGGTGGGATCAATATCGGCGTGCTGCTCCGCCAGTTCAATGGCAATATCCAGCACATCAGTCCATTTCAGCCCCATGATAAAACCTCCACTCAGTGCCGTTCCGAGACCATATTGATGGTGTAACGGGGAATTTCGACGATCAGGTCTTCACTACCCACTTCCGCCTGGCAACTCAGACGCGACTCTGGCTCGAGCCCCCAGGCCTTGTCGAGCATATCCTCTTCGAGCTCGTCCGCCTCATTCAGCGAGTCAAAGCCCTCACGCACGACAACGTGGCAGGTCGTGCAGGCACAGGACTTTTCACAGGCGTGCTCTATTGCAATCCCGTTAGCCAACATGACATCACAGATGGTCTCCCCGGGGGCGGCTTCGAGCACCTCCCCTTCCGGGCACAGATTTTCGTGGGGCAGCACCACAATTCGCGGCATTGCTGAACTCCTTATAGGTCGTCTACCCGCCGACCGGCGAGCGCTTGTTTAATACTGGCATCCATCCGGCGCGCGGCAAACACTTCGCTCGCCTTGCCTAATACCTCTATCTGACGTGCGATACTGGCCGCCGATCCTGACTCCCGCTCGTTGTGCAGCGTCTCCATCTCGGCCAGCAATTCACGCTGTTCTTCCTCGCTGAGCAGTGCTTCGCCGTCAGCCAGCAGCGCCGCTGACAGCGCCTGCAACAGGGCCTCAGCTTCTACCTGCTGCTCACGCAGCGCACGAGCCTCTTTATCTTCACCGGCTGACGCCCAGGATGCCTTCAGCATATCAGCGATATCGCCCTCAGAGAGCCCGTAAGACGGTTTCACCTGAACCCGACTCTCAGCCCCGGTGGTCTCTTCGCGCGCCGAGACCTGTAACAATCCGTCAGCGTCAACCTGGAAAGTCACCATAATCCGCGCCGCGCCCGCCACCATCGGCGGGATACCCTGCAACTCAAATCGCGCCAGTGAGCGGCAGTCTTCAACCAGTTCACGCTCGCCCTGCACCACATGGATTGCCATGGCAGTCTGGCCGTCCTTGAAGGTGGTGAATTCCTGCGCCATCGCCACCGGAATTGTGGTGTTGCGATGAATGACTTTTTCGGTGAGGCCCCCCATGGTTTCAATCCCCAGGGACAGCGGAATCACATCCAGTAGCAAGACCTCATCGCCACTGCGATTACCCACCAATTGTTCGGCCTGTGAAGCGGCGCCCAGCGCGACCACCTTGTCGGGATCGAGGTCAGTAAGCGGCTGGCGACCAAACCATTCCGCCACCCGCTCCCTCACCCGCAATGCCCGGGTCGAACCGCCCACCATCACGACATTCAACACCTCATCAGTGCTCAGCTTGGCGTCGCGCAGGGCGCGACGACAGGCGCGGATCGTGCGATCAATCAACGGATCGAGCAGCTTGTCCAGCTCTTCCCGGGTCAACACTTTTTCATTGCCATCGAGAACGATGCCGGCCTCGCGGCAGGCGGGATCGCCCAGGACCTCTTTGGCCTGCTTACAGGCGGTCAGCAAGCGTCGCCGCTGACCGGAGGACAGCTCTGGATATTCGTCACCCATAAACCAGTTGGCGATGGCCTCATCAAAATCATCCCCGCCCAGCGCCGAATCGCCGCCGGTCGACAAGACCTCAAAAACGCCCTTGGTCATCTGCAGAACAGAAACATCAAAGGTACCGCCGCCGAGATCGAATACGACGATGACCCCCTCCTCTTTTTCATCCAGGCCGTAGGCCACCGCCGCTGCGGTAGGCTCGTTGAGCAGGCGCAGTACCTTCAGCCCCGCCAGTTTGGCCGCATCTTTGGTGGCCTGGCGCTGGGCGTCGTCAAAATACGCCGGCACGGTAATCACCGCGCCATCCAACTCCCCACCCAGAGTCTGCTCAGCCCGCGCAGCCAGGGACTTCAGTATTTCCGCCGATACCTGAACCGGCGAGATTTGACCCGCGCGGGTTTCGACCTTGACCATTTCTTCACCGCAGTCCACCAGGGTATAGGGAGACAGAACCGCCGCACTCTGAACATCCGCATAGCTGCGCCCCATCAATCGCTTGATCGACATCAGGGTGTTTGGAGCATCGTCGCCGGCCTTGGCCAGGGCAACATCGCCAACGACCACATCGCCTGACTCGCCATAGCGCACCACGGAGGGCAACAGGTGCTGGCCATTCTCATCAGCCAGGGTTTGCACGCTGCCATTCAGAAAACTGGCAACCAGCGAGTTACTGGTACCCAGGTCGATCCCCACTGCCCGCTTTCGCTGGTGTGGCGCCGGGCTCTGACCGGGTTCGGAAATTTGCATTAATGCCATAGGAAATTCTCAATTCTGTTCAGCGGCAACGGGCCTAGTAGTCAAGCAGCTCATTTTCCTGCTGCTCCGCTTCATAGCGCAGCTTGTCGAGAAACTGCAGCTTGGCGTAGGCCTCCCTGGCGGCGTTGTAATCTGCTCCGTCATAACAACGGGCAAACTGGTCTCTGTGCTGCGCGAGTGCCGCGTCCACGTCTTGGTAAAACTGGTCTAGGGCAGCCTCAGGATCGGCGGCTTGCGACAGCTCTGACAGCTCTTCGCGCAGGCTGATTTGCTGCATCAGAAATTCGGGGTCGCGAAAGGTGGTCGATGACATATCGCTGTCGACACCCGCCAGGGTGAGCAGGTAGGCCGCACGCCGGGTGGGTGAACGCAATACCTCGTAGGCTTCGTTGATCTGTGAGGATTTCTGCACCGCCAAAAGACGCTCCCGCTCTGAAGCGGTGACATGGCGATCCGGGTGCATCGCGCTTTGCAACTCGCGATAACGCGCCGTCAGCGCGGCGAGATCAACACTGTACTGCTGGGGCAGCCCCATCAGCACGAAAAAATTTTCTGCGGGATTATAATCGCTCATGGTATCACTACTGACGCCGGCTCGCACGACGAGCCCACCTGAATGGCGCTCTAGCTGGAGCCGAGCGCGCTAGACGGTAAAACTCTCGCCGCAGCCGCACTCAGCGGAGACATTGGGATTGTTGAATTTCAGGCCTTCGTTCAGACCTTCCTTAACGAAGTCCAGCTCGGTACCGTCCAGGTACACCATGCTTTTGGGATCGATGTAAACAGACGCACCTTCGTACTCGAAGACCTCATCAGCTTCCTGCGGCTCGTCAACAAACTCCAGCACATAAGCCATACCGGAACAGCCCGACGTTCGCACGCCAAGGCGAATCCCCAGCCCCCGACCGCGGTTACTGATTTGCTTGCGGATATGTTCTGCAGCAGCGCTGGTTACTGAAATCGCCATGCCTTCTCCCGTGTTTTCTGTCTCGGCCAACGCGGCTATCAAGACGCGTCTTTCTTCTTGCGGTAATCGGAGATCGCCGCCTTGATCGCGTCTTCCGCGAGTACCGAGCAGTGTATTTTCACCGGAGGCAGGGCCAGCTCCTGAGCGATCTCAGTGTTCTTAATATGCTCGGCCTCATCCAGAGTTTTGCCCTTCACCCATTCGGTCAGCAGGGAACTGGATGCAATGGCGCTACCACAACCGTAAGTTTTAAAGCGCGCATCCTCGATCACGCCGTCTTCACCCACCTTGATCTGCAGACGCATCACGTCACCACAGGCCGGTGCGCCGACCATACCGGTGCCGATGTCGTCGGAGTCTTCGAACTTGCCGACGTTGCGGGGATTCTCGTAGTGATCCAGTACTTTTTCGCTGTATGCCATAACCTTATCCTCCAGTTGGAGCGCTCACTGAGATTAGTGAGCGGCCCATTCAATGCTGTCCAAATCGACACCGTCCTTGTACATATCCCACAAGGGAGACAGTTCCCGCAGCTTTTCCACTGCCTTGCGCACCTGCGCGACGGCGTAATCCACTTCTTCTTCTGTGGTGAAGCGACCAAAGCTGAAGCGCAGTGAGCTGTGCGCCAGTTCGTCATTCAGGCCCAGTGCCCGCAGCACATAGGACGGCTCCAGGCTGGCCGAGGTACAAGCTGAGCCAGAGGACACTGCCAAGTCTTTCAGAGACATAATCAGCGATTCGCCTTCAACAAAGGCCAGACTGATGTTCAGATTCCCCGGCAAGCGATGTTCCATTTCGCCGTTCACGTGAACCTGCTCAATATCGCTCAGGCCATTCCAGAAACGCTCCCGCAACGCCAGGCTGTGGGCAGCATCTTTTTCCATTTCAAGGCGACAGATTTCGCAGGCCTCGCCCATACCCACAATTTGGTGAGTCGGCAGCGTACCTGAACGCATACCGCGCTCGTGACCACCGCCGTGCATCTGAGCCTCCAAGCGTACCCGGGGCTTGCGGCGAACATACAGCGCACCGATACCTTTCGGGCCGTACATTTTGTGGGCAGACATCGACAGCAGATCGACCTTCATGGTTTCCATGTCGACCGGAATCTTACCCGCGCTCTGGGCTGCATCCACGTGAAAAACGATTTTGCGCTCGCGGCACAGTTCGCCAATCGCGGCGATATCGTTGATGGTGCCGATCTCGTTGTTAGCATGCATGATGCTGACAACCGTAGTGTCTTCGCGCATCGCCGCTGCCACTGACTCCGGCGTAATCAGGCCGCTGGCATCGGGATCAAGGTAGGTGACCTCAAAACCCTCACGCTCCATCTGGCGACAGGTATCGAGCACCGCCTTGTGTTCAATCTTGGAGGTAATGATGTGTTTGCCGCGCTTGCTCAAAAAGTGAGCCGCGCCTTTAATGGCCAGGTTGTCGGACTCGGTAGCCCCGGAGGTCCAGACAATCTCCCGCGGGTCGGCATTAATCAGATCTGCCACCTGGCGGCGGGCATTTTCGACGGCCTCTTCAGCCTTCCAGCCAAACAGATGAGAGCGCGACGCCGGATTACCAAAAA
>JBFEVY010000009.1:0-23817 GCA_041546665.1 Spongiibacteraceae bacterium
AGCGGACGGCAAGCTTATCCCCCCCGGTCTGGGACAGAGCTACACCTTTATGGGGGTGAGTGTTTGGCATCCGCGGGTTTTCTCTGGCTTGCCAACAGGTCCGCGTGCGTTAAAGCCGATTATTGATCAGCTGATTGCTGAGCAGCGGGTGACGGCGACTTATTTTTCCGGGCAGTGGCTGGATGTTGGGACGCCGGAGCGTCTGCGTGAGCTGGACACGCAATTGCGTGCTCGTCATTGCTAGTTGTGTGCCTGAGTAAGCGGTGAAGCGCGGCGCCATTTCGCGTAAAATGGCTGCCATTCATTTTATCTCCTCTATACCCTTCAAGGATTTTCGGACCATGACTGACTACTGGATTGCCCCTTCCATCCTCTCCGCTGATTTTGCCCGCTTGGGGGAAGAGGTGGATGCCGTGTTGGAGGCCGGTGCAGATATTGTGCATTTTGACGTAATGGACAACCACTACGTACCTAATCTCACGATTGGCCCAATGGTCTGTAAAGCCCTGCGCAAACATGGGGTGAAGGCGCCAATTGATGTGCACTTGATGGTGCAGCCAGTGGATCAGCTGATTGGGGATTTTGCCGAAGCGGGTGCCAGTATTATTACCTTCCACCCCGATGCGTCGACCCATGTTGATCGCTCCCTGCAAATGATCCGCGACGCTGGATGTAAGGCCGGCCTGGTGTTGAATCCGGCTATGGGGCCGGAGCCCCTGCGCTATGTGATGGATAAACTGGACATGATCCTGCTGATGTCGGTGAACCCCGGTTTTGGTGGCCAGAAATTTATTCCGTCGACGATTGATAAGGTTCGCGAAGTACGCGCGCTGATCGACGCCTCGGGTCGCGATATTCGTTTGGAAGTGGATGGGGGAATTTCAGCGAAGAATATTGCTGAAATTGCTGCGGCGGGTGCCGACACTTTTGTAGCGGGATCAGCGATATTCAATGCCCCGGATTACGCGGAAGTGATTGCCGCCATGCGTAACGAACTGGCTGGCATTTGATGCGCCTGGCCGGGTTGCTCAAGGAGGGCGCTCTCGAAGCGATTCTGTTTGATCTGGACGGTACTCTCGTTGACAGTGTGCCGGATATAGCCAATGCGCTGGATTGTGCGCTGGCATCCCAGGGGTTCTCCGAAGTGGGGGAAGAACAGGCGCGGCATTGGGTTGGAAATGGCGCTGGAAAGTTGGTGCAGCGGGCGTTGGCGCATGCCTTGGGGGTGGTCGAGTCTGAGGCCCAGGGTGAGTCCTATGAAAAGCTGCTCGCGGCGTTCTATGACTTCTACGGTAGGGATAGCGCTTCTCGAACGCGGGTGTACCCCGGTGTGGTCGAAGCGCTGCAGTCCTGGCAGAGTGCTGGTGTTAGGCTGGCCTGCGTAACGAACAAACCGGAGCGCTTTACCCACCCGATTCTCGAGCAATTGGGTTTGCAGTGCTATTTCCCCGTTGTGGTGGGGGGCGATACCCTGGCGCAGCGCAAGCCTGATCCGGCGCCACTGAAACTGGCCTGTGAGCGCTTGGGCGTCGCAGTGGCCGGGACGGTTCTGGTGGGGGATTCGGTGAATGATGTCGGTGCGGCGCGGGGGCTTGGTATCCCAGTGGCCTGTGTCAGCTATGGCTATAACCACGGCGCACCTGTGGCTACCGCCAATCCTGATCTGCTGGTAGATCACTTTCTCGATCTGCTTTAGCCCCTGTCTGCAAAGGCCTTGAATAAATTCCACGGAGCGCAAGGTGGTGTGGCGCCTCCTCCCTGAGGCACCGCACCTTACTTGAGTGACACAGTCAAAATCGGTATCCGCAGGATTCGCTTCGCACCCTGTGTTACAGCCGAGGGTGGCCGCGTCACGATTCTTTAACACCTTGTATTCTAAACTTGAATGTCAGGTGACTTCTGCCCCGTAAATACGGGGTGGGAGCCGGGCGGCTTCAGGGTCATTATCTAAAGGCGTAATAGTGATTTGTGGCGAGGTAGTCTGCGGCCCACTATTGCACATGTTTTGTTTTTTGTTGGCTAACTTACGTAGTTATACGTATAACCCGCTTAAGTGTATCTACGTATATTAGCGGTGACTTTCTGTGTAATTGTCTTTTTGCCCCATATTTTTTATCCCCGGAGGGAATTCATGAGATTCCGAGAAGTAGTGTTGTCTCTCGTAATGATGTCGAGCTTGTTAACGGCCTGTGGTGGCGGCGGTGGTGCTCGTAGTCCCGACCGGCTTGGCAGTCAGCTAGACCCCAGTACTTTGAGAATTGATTTCCCCGATTTTCCCTCGTCGACGCCGGTGCTGGCTGCGACAGGGAATAACAGTATTTCGGCCCGCATGCTTGGCCTGCAAACCGACGGTGTGGAAACCAATCTGGGGCCCGAGTTAAATGTCACCGGGGATACCCAGTGGAGTCTGAGTGGGCCGATTGGCAGCGGCACAACGGCGGATCCCATTCTGGTCGAGTTGGCTGACGCCATTCGCAACGCGGGCTCGCTGGGCGATGTACAGGATATTTTCAGTGCTGTGCGCCTGGCCAGTACCGAAAGTGCGCGTACTCTGGTTCTAAAAGGAACCCACACTCCCAGTGGTTCGCTGTTGAGTGCCAATTTTATTTTGAAGCCCCCGGTTCCGGTCGGTGCGCCCTACATTAGTGGCAAGTCGGTTTTTGCCTTTGACCCGATAAACAGTGACGCTTCGGAGTCCACCAACTACCAACTGTTGCAGGCCCTGCAGGGTGTCAGTACGCCGGAGAACCAGACCGGTACTGCGAGGTTCTGCTCCAGCAATACGGCGGTCATAAGTTTTGCTGATCCCCAGCCGCCGACCATTGGTATGGCACCGGCCACGGTGACTAACCCCTTCCCTGCTGCGGGTACCTCATCGGTCAATGTTGTGGTTTACACCGTTGACCCGCAATACGCGTGTAGCGATGTGAATACGATTGTAAACGGCGTGACCGTGCAGCCGATTGCCAGCCTGGTGGTACAGATTATTCCTGCAGTGGTAGAGCAGGGTGGCCTGTCTATTTGTGCGGTGATCAACCCCAGCACCAATGCTTGTGACAGTAGCGGTGCCTATGTCGGTGATATGTCTCAGTGTCTGGGGCTCGACAGCAATCTGGTTGCAGTGCCAGCGGGTGAGCGGGTGCAAATGGTCGCTCGTATCAGCTACACCAATCCGGACGATGCCTCGCAGGCGCCCTATGTTGTGAACCAGTGTTTCCTTCAGGAGCGACTGAGCTGGTCGGCATCGCCTACGACAATTTTCTACGATGGTCTGGATGAAGAGGGCGGTTTTGCCTCGCTGATCAGTCAGGCAGACTTTGAGGCGATTGCCGATACCGAGCCCAGCAGCAATGTGACCGGCAGTTACGACAATAACCCCGCTAGTAGCACTGACGCCATTATCACCGATGTACTCAATCTAAAACTGGTTGATGCGATGGTCTCTGCCATTGAAATATTGCCGGTTGATCAGAGCGCTGACACCGTCGATACGCTCTACTTGAACCTGCTGCAGGACGGCATCAAATATCGCGCTGAATGTACCTACGGTACTGAGACCCCAGTCGTGGGTGCCTGCCCAGATAGCTGTATTGCCTGGTCTGCCAGCGATGCCCGACTGGAAGCAAACCCAAGTCAAAATAGCGCACAAACGACGGTAACTGCTGCTGATGGGGCGACCGGTGGCACAAGCGAGTTGATCGCGAGCTATACCTGTTCTAACGCAGGGGTGACTGATCGCCGTGAGATCACCTTGGTTGACGATGATGTTGTGGAGTTGCACCTGCTGCAGGTGTCGAATGGTAACGAGCCCGATGTGCGCAGCGTCGACGATTTCTCCTGTGTGGGCCGCACTGATCTGGTCGGTACCCTGGCCGATGGCGATACTTACATCGCGGGTGGTCAGCAGTTCTATGTGCACGCTTTGTTCGAAAGCGACGAGGCCAGCTGGAACGACGATCCTGCTACGCTTCCGGATGTTTCCAGTGCGCCGGCCGTTGTCTACACCGTAACACCGGGTTATGCCAATAGCGATGGCAGCTGTTCCACTCTGGACAACAACGGCACGCTGGATCTCACCGATCCGATGCCGGTGCTTAGCTACGGCCCTGTTGCGGCTTTCAGTGGTGAGGAAAAGGGCAATCTGCAATCCACTGGTCTGTTGCGTCTGAGTACAGTGTGTATCCAGGCATTTGGTGATGCCAACCGCAACGGGATTTACGACGAGGGTATCGATGTTCTCGCCCAGGAAAGCAGTACCGTTCTGGTGTTGCCGGCGGCGGATGACCAGCTGCTGAACTTCTCTAACGATCTCTGTGAGATTCTGGAGCCGGTGCTGACTCTGGGTAGCGGAATCCCTGGCATTGATGCCGGTGTGGTGGTGCCGTTGATCTACGGCCTGAGTCTGGTTACTGATCCGATTCTATCAACGCTGACCACTACCGAGTACGGCGGCTTGATTCCTGCTGATGAGCTGATCAATGCGCTGATTACCGGCCAGTTTTCAGCACTTTCTGTGGGTGATCTGCAGTTTGAGGACGCGCCATTCGGACTGGGGGCGATCACCGGAGGCCTGCTTGGCGGCATTGCTGAAGTACCGGGGCTGGAGGCGTTGGTTGATGTGCTGGATGCCTGTTTGCTCGACCCGGTTCTGTCTACCGTCGAAGCCTTGCTGCAGACGTTGTTGAGTTTTGATGTTTCGGGTTTTGAGGACCTCGGCAATCTTGACTATGCCCAGTGCACCGACCTGTTCGGCGGTATTGCACCGTAATTTGTAAAAATGCTCAGGTCTCTGAGCTCCTGTTTGGCGGCCCTTTGGGCCGCTTTTTTTTGGCCGCTTGTTAAGAAAGAGATGTGCGCGGAAAAGCTATTCGGGTTTGCGGTAGGCGCAGCGCTGGCTCTGTGCCCGCCACGCCATATCCAGGCATTCGCACTGTGCGGTCAGCATGTCCGGCACAATGTCGTGCAGGCTCATCAGCCGCTGTTGCAGCTCGGATTCCCGCTCGGTGCCGCCATCGTGGTTGATGTGCACGGTATCGAGCCGCAAGGTGTCGAGCAGGTAGTGGCCGATCAGCAGGCTGCGGTGGCAGACGGCGGGATCCTTTTCGGCGCACATCAGGGCAATGGTCAGGCCTTTCTCCATTCCCTTCTGCAAGCGTTGAATGCCGGTCTGGAACAGTGCCGACTGTTGCAATAGGGCGAACTGCACCTGCCCGCTGGCGTCGTAGTGCGCCGGGTCTTTCGAGCGCGGGCCCAGTTCTTCGCCGAGATAGACGTAATGGATGCCCCTCTGCCTCAGCGCTGTGGTAATGGCCTCTTGATGGTAGTCGTGAAAGACCTTGCTGTAGGGCACCGAGCGCACGTCGGCAACGGCATTGATCTGGTGTTGCTGTAATTGCTGGAGAAAGGTTTCCAGGGGTTTGGTGGCATAGCCGATGGAGTACAGGGTGGGCATAGTGATTGTGGCTGTAAAAAATGCCTATGCTAACTGTTCGCGAGAGGGTCTGCAGCGGTTTCCCGATGGCGGAAGCTCGGTTACAATGGAGCGCAAATTGTAATTGATGAGTCGAATGAAATGGAGCTGAACGCCCGCACAAGCCATTTGTGTGATAGCCGTCGATGGCGGAGCTAGTCCTGCGGCCGGTTTTTTGCCGGCATCCAAGACAGCCGTTTTCACCATTTCAAAGGATTTATCATGCAAGTTTCCCGCTTTAAGGAACTGGCTCAACAGCCGTTCAATCGCATTCCCGTTTACCGCCAGGTACTGGCGGATCTCGAAACGCCCCTCAGCGCTTATCTCAAACTCGCCGAAGTGCCCTACAGCTTTCTGTTTGAATCGGTGCACGGTGGTGAGAAATGGGGGCGGTATTCCATTTTAGGCCTCGGTGCGACTACGGTGTTACGTGCGGAGGAAGATCAAGTGACCATTCGTGTGGATGGTGAGTTGACCGAGTCTTTTCAGTGCGCTGACCCCTTGGCCTTTGTTGAGGAATTCCAGCAGCGTTACCGCGTTCCCGATTTGCCGGAACTGCCTGCCTTTTATGGTGGCCTGGTTGGCTATTTTGGCTATGACAGTGTGCGCTATATTGAGCCCAAGCTGGCGGGCCAGGCGCCCGAAGATGTGATCGGCACCCCGGATATACTGCTGATGGTATCGGAAGAGGTGTTGGTCTTTGACAATCTCTCTGGTCTGGTAACACTGATTACCCATGTTGACCCGGCTGAAACCGAGGCCTACAACATTGCCCAGCAGCGCCTGGATGTGCTGGAAAATCAGTTGCGCCAGCCCTGTCCGGCGCTGCCCGATCTGGATCTCGCCGCCGAAGGTGTGGCGGAAACGGATTTTGTATCCAGCTACGGAGAGGAAAACTTCAAGGCCGCGGTAGAGAAAATCCGCGAGTATGTGCTGGCCGGCGACACCATGCAGGTGGTGCTGTCTCAGCGCTTGAGTATTCCCTTTACCGCTTCGCCGCTGAATTTCTACCGCGCGCTGCGCCACCTCAATCCGTCGCCGTATATGTACTACCTCAATCTTGAGGACTTCCATATTGTCGGCTCGTCGCCGGAGATTCTGTCGCGGCTGGAGCACGGTGAGGTCACGGTACGCCCCATTGCCGGTACGCGCCGGCGTGGCCGCAACGAGGAAGAGGACTGCGCGCTTGAGGCTGAAATGTTGGCCGACCCCAAGGAAATTGCCGAGCATTTGATGCTGATTGACCTGGGCCGCAACGATGTGGGCCGGGTGGCAAAAACCGGCACCGTTGAACTGAGTGACAAAATGACGGTGGAGCGCTACTCCCATGTCATGCACATTGTCTCCAATGTCAGGGCGCAGGTGCGCGATGATATCAATGCCATGGACGTGCTCCGCGCGACACTGCCTGCGGGCACCCTGAGCGGCGCGCCAAAGGTACGGGCCATGGAAATTATTGACGAACTGGAACCGGTCAAGCGCGGTGTCTATGGCGGCGCGATTGGCTATCTTTCCTGGAATGGCAATATGGATACCGCGATCGCCATTCGCACGGCGGTGATTAAAGAAGGTCAGCTGCATATTCAGGCGGGGGCGGGCATTGTTGCCGACTCCCAGCCGCGGCTGGAATGGAAGGAAACCATGAACAAGGCGCGGGCGGTATTCCGGGCGGCGGCCATGGTCCAGCCCTTTGTGCACGAGACAACCACTGAAAATGGAGGGCAGGCGTAATGCTGTTAATGATCGATAATTACGACTCCTTCACCTACAACGTGGTGCAGTATCTCGCTGAGCTGGGTGCCGATGTGGTGGTGCGCCGCAATGACGAGATTACTGTGGCAGACATCGCCGAAATGGCGCCAAGCCAGTTGGTGATCTCACCCGGCCCCTGTACACCCAATGAGGCGGGGATTTCCATGGCGGCGATTGAAGCCTTTGCCGGGAAAATGCCCATTTTGGGGGTATGCCTCGGTCACCAGAGCATTGGTCAGGTTTTTGGCGGCAAGATCGTGCGCGCCAGAGAGGTCA
The DNA here is from genome assembly GCA_041546665.1 of Spongiibacteraceae bacterium. Taxonomy (GTDB): domain Bacteria; phylum Pseudomonadota; class Gammaproteobacteria; order Pseudomonadales; family Spongiibacteraceae; genus Spongiibacter. Next base: position 7,499 of record JBFEVY010000009.1, read on the forward strand.
TGCACGGCAAGGTGTCGCCCATTTACCACCGCGATGCCGGTGTATTCAGCGGCCTGAAAAATCCGCTGCAGGCGACCCGCTACCACTCTTTGGTGATTGAAAAAGCGAGTCTGCCGGATTGCCTGGAGATCACCGCCTGGACCCAGGATGAACATGGCGAGATCGATGAAATCATGGGCGTGCGCCACCGCGAGCTGGATGTTGAAGGGGTTCAGTTTCACCCCGAGTCCATTCTCTCCGAGCAGGGGCACGAGTTGCTGAAAAATTTTCTGGAGCGAAGCTGATGAGCATGGATATCAAAACCGCGCTGGGTCGGGTCATCAATCGCCTGGACCTCAATACCGAGGAAATGACCGCGGTGATGAGGGATATTATGGGTGGAAAATGCACCGACGCTCAGATAGGTGCTTTTCTGATTGCCCTGCGGATGAAAAGCGAAAGCCTGGACGAGATCGAAGGCGCCGCGAAGGTGATGCGGGAGCTGGCCACGCCGGTGGATATCAGCGGTCTTGAGCACGTAGTGGATATCGTTGGTACCGGCGGCGACGGGGCAAACCTGTTTAATGTGTCGTCGGCCAGCAGCTTTGTTGTCGCAGCGGCGGGGGCTCATGTAGCCAAGCACGGTAACCGCTCGGTGTCTTCCAATAGCGGCAGCGCAGACCTTCTGGAGTCGGCGGGGATTCGCCTGGACCTCAACCCCGAGCAGGTAGCCCGTTGTATTCGCGAGGTTGGCGTCGGCTTTATGTTCGCGGTTAATCACCACGGTGCAATGAAGCACGCTATTGGGCCGCGCCGGGAGATCGGCCAGCGGACGCTGTTTAATATCCTCGGCCCCCTGACCAATCCGGCCGGTGTGAAGCGCCTGCTGTTGGGGGTTTTTAATGCTGAGCTGTGTCGACCACTGGCGGAGGTATTGGGCCGCCTGGGTGCGGAACACGCCATGGTTGTTCACGCGCGGGACGGGCTTGATGAAATCAGCCTTGCTTCGCCGACTCAGGTTGCCGAGCTCAAAGACGGGAGCATCAGTGAGTATCAGCTGACCCCGGAGGATGTGGGACTGAAGAGCCAGCCGCTGACCGGTCTGGATGTGGCGGATAGCACGGCGTCTCTGGCGCTGATTCGCGACGCATTGGGACCGCGCAGCAATGAAGCTGCCGAGAAAGCGGCGGACATGATCGCCCTGAATGCGGGTGCGGCGCTATACGTTGCCGGTGTGGTGAGTTCGCACAAATTGGGTGTCGCCCTTGCCGAGGATGTGATCCACGGTGGTCAGGCGCTGGAGAAAATGGAAGCCCTGGCGGTGTTTACCCAGGGCTTGGTGGATTGAGAACCGATATGACAACCCCCACGGTGCTGAAAAAAATCGTTGACCGCAAATGGCAGGAGGTGGCAGAACGCTGCCAACACACGCCATTGGAGCGCCTGCGGGAGATGGCTGCCGAGGCCTCCAATCCGCGGGGGTTTGTGGCGGCAATGGAAGCCAAGCTGGCGGCCGGTAAATCGGCCGTTATTGCCGAGGTTAAAAAGGCCTCGCCGTCTAAAGGGGTAATCCGTGAGGATTTTCACCCCGCCGATATTGCGCAAAGCTACCAGCGCGGTGGTGCTGCCTGCTTGTCGGTGCTGACCGATAAGGATTTTTTTCAGGGCGACGAGACCTATCTGCAGGCGGCTCGGGCGGCCTGCGCACTGCCGGTGATTCGCAAGGATTTTCTGGTTGACCCCTATCAGGTATACGAGGCGCGGGCGATTGGTGCCGATTGCATACTGCTGATCGCGGCCTGTTTGGATGATAAATCCCTGACAGAGTTAAACGATCTGGCCCGGCAGCTCGGTATGGATGTATTGATTGAAGTCCACAATCGCGAAGAGTTGTTACGTACGCTGCCTCTGGGCAACCGCCTACTGGGCATTAATAATCGCAATCTGCATAACTTTGAAACCAGCTTGGAGACCACCTACCAGCTGCTGGCGGAGATCGGCGACGACCGCCTGGTCGTAACCGAGAGCGGTATCCATACGCGCGACGACGTCAGCGCCATGCGCGAGCACGGTGTAAATGCTTTTCTTGTTGGGGAAGCGTTTATGCGGGCCGATGAGCCAGGAGAGAAGCTGGCGGAATTGTTTTTCTAGGCGGATCGTCGCCAATCCGCTGGACTAGAAAGGTGCTCAGCGGGTGCCGTAGACCACCATGGTTTTCCCTTTTACGTGTACCAGGCCCTGTTCCTCCAGGGTTTTGAGTACGCGGCCGACCATTTCCCGTGAACAACCGACAATACGACCGATTTCCTGGCGGGTGATCTTGATTTGCATGCCGTCGGGATGGGTCATTGCGTCGGGCTGTTTGCACAGGTCGAGGAGTGTGCGGGCAACGCGGCCAGTAACGTCCAGAAAGGCCAGGTCGCCGACTTTGCGGGTGGTCTGGCGCAGGCGCTTGGCCAGTTGTTTGCCAAGCGCAAGGAGAATATCGGGGTATTGGTCGCGCAGTTCGCGGAATTTGCTATAGCTTATCTCGGCAATCTCACACTCGGTGCGGGTTTTGACCAGGGCGCTTCGAGTAGGTGGAATATCCGCGTCAAATACGCCCATTTCGCCGAAGAAGTCGCCTTTATTGAGGTAGGCGACGATCATTTCCTTGCCGTCGTCATCTTCAATAATAACGGTCACGGAGCCGTCGATAATGTAGTAGAGCGCATCGCTGGCATCGCCAGCGTAGATCAGAGTGCTTTTGCCTGGATAACGGCGGCGATGACACTGGGCGAGAAAATCGTCGAGATGGGGGATTTCTGGTTTTGGCGCAGTGAACACAATTAACTCTCTATTGCCGCTAAATTAGTATTTAAATGCGGTCAAGTATGCCGGGGAACGGCGGCGATGGCGAGCCTGAATTTTCGTGCTGTGTTAAGCTGCGCGAATTTCTGTGACGTAGTACGTTGAGGTGAAGATGCAGGCAACAGTGAAATGGGTTGACGGAGCAATGTTTCTGGGCGAATCCGGTAGCGGCCACAGTGTGGTAATGGATGGTCCGGAAGATCACGGCGGCCGTAATATGGGTGTCAGACCCATGGAAATGCTGCTGATTGGAATGGGCGGTTGTGCCTCGTTCGATGTGATGAGCATGCTGCACAAATCCCGCCAACAGGTTCAGGACTGCCGCTGTGAACTTGAGGCTCAACGCGCCGATGCCGTTCCCGCCGTCTTTGAAAAGATCCACCTGAAGTTTGTGGTCACCGGGCGTAACCTTAAAGAAGCACACGTCAAACGGGCGGTAGAACTTTCGGCAGAAAAGTACTGTTCGGCCTCCATTATGATGGAAAAGGCGGGTGTTGAGGTAAGTCATAGCTACGAGCTGGTGGAAGCGGAATAATTGCGCTTCTGTAGTGAATCCTGAAGGAGAAGTTGTGGAACGTCCCAGCCCCCATGCCGGTTTGCGCCATATTGCGCTATTTGTCGAAAAATTGGAGCCAACCCTGCATTTCTATACCGAGTTATTGGGTATGGACGTGGAGTGGCAGCCCGATGAGGATAATTATTACCTGTGCTCAGGGGTGGATAATCTGGCCTTACATCGCTACCACGGCGGTGAGCGGCCAGCGCTGACCCAGCGCCTGGACCACATTGGTTTTGTGCTGCGTACGCCTGAAGATGTGGACGCCTGGCACGATTTCCTTCTGGCCAATGGGGTGCGCATCAAGGCTGCGCCCCGTACCCACCGCGACGGCGCGCGCAGTTTCTATTGCCTGGACCCGGACGGGAATGTGGTGCAGATGATCTATCACCCCCCTATCGCGGGAGCCATCTAGGCGGGGCCCGACTACACGTAGTAGGTTGTCCCCGTCATCACCTTTGACAGTAGCGTCATGGCCTTTTTCACTGGCGTGGGGAAGGCTTGCCCGCCAGAAGCCAGCGCCTTGCTGGAATGCTCCGCTTCGTCCTCTAGCATTTGCTCAAGAATAGCCCGGGATTTTTGGTCTGACTGTGGAATGCTGGCGAGGTGTTCGCGCAGGTGCTCGCAAACCTGGTCTTCGGTCGCTGCGACAAAGCCCAGACTGATTCGGTCACTGATTGCTCCGGCAACCGCGCCAATCGCGAAGGAGCCCGCGTAAAACAGCGGGTTTAATACACTGGTGTGGCTGCCCAGTTCGGCGAGACGCTGCTCGCACCAGGCAAGGTGGTCTACCTCTTCATTCGCCGCATTTTCCATCGCCGTTTGAACGTTGCGATTGCGTGCCGTGAGTGCCTGGCCCTGATACAGCGCCTGAGCGCAGACCTCGCCGGTGTGATTGATGCGCATCAGACCGGCGGTGTGCTTCAACTCCGCATCACTTTCCCGTGCAGTGTCGGCCTGCTGGTCTGCGGGGTTTTTCCGCTGCGCTGTCGCGCTGCCTCTGATCAGGGTTTTCAGGCTGCGGTCTGCGCCGATCAGCAGACGGTCCAAGGGTGAATAGTCTTTTTTCATATGACTGCCTCCGTGCCCATTATACGGCATCTGTATCCGTTGGGTGATCGGAATTGCTGTGGTTGTTGTCGAAGCCGGTCCAGCGTTTCAGCGCTTCGGCCAGTTCCCACAGGCGAATGGGTTTGATCAGGTGAAGATCCATGCCCACTTGCAGGTAGGTGTCACGCTGTTCGTCCAGGGCGTTGGCGGTCAGGCCGAAAATAGGGGTGCGGCTGCGGCCTTCTTCAATTTCAAAGGCGCGGATCTGTCGGCAGGCTTCGATGCCATCCATCACCGGCATTTCGATATCGAGGATCACCACGTCGAATTCTTCACGAAAGAACAGGCTCACCGCCTGTTGGCCGTTTTCAACATGACTTACCGTAATGCCCATGGTTTCCAGCATTCGTTGCAGTACCAGGGCGTTGGTGGGGTTGTCTTCGGCAATGAGGCAATGCAGCGCCTGGGGCTGGAGGGATTCAGTGTGAAACTGTGCCGGGCGCCAACTGGCGTTGTAGTGCAGTTCGCCGAGGAGAACACTGCGTAGTGTGGTGCTGTTAATGGGTTTACTCAACACCCGGCTGATATGGTTGCTGCTCAGCTCTTCGCGACTGATCTGCGTGTTGGCGAAGGCCATCAGTATACAGATAGGTGGATTGGCGATGGCGTTGGTTGCGCTGTGAAGTTGCTGTGCCAGGTGCAGGCCATTGTCGGGTTGTTTGTGGTCGATAAGAACAATATCGATAGGGGCTTTAAGCAGCTGTTTGTTGCGAACCAGTGCGATAGCCGCTTGCTCGTTGGCGGCGGAAAACACGCGCATTCCCCAGTTTTGGCACTGTTTGCGGATAACCTCGCAAAAGGTTTTGTTGTCGTCGACGATCAGCAGGCTCTTGTCAATGAGCAGGGGGTTGTCGACCTCGCCGGTGGTCTGTTGAGACGGGACCTGGAACGGAATGGAGAAGGTCAGGGTGTGGCGCTGGTCACCGCTATTGCGCAAGCTAAGCTGGCCCCCCATTAGTGACAGTAGCTGGCCCATAATGGCAAAACGGGTGTTCATGATGCCAATATTGTTTTCACTGTTGCTGCGTGCTATTGCCTGGCGTTCACGCTGGCTAAACGGGGTGCCGCTGTGTTGGAACTCGAAACTGAGGAAGTTGCGCCGTGTTGGGGAGGCGTGGACGCTGAGCAGGATATGGCCAAAGGTACTGTGGTCAAAGGCACTGTTCATCGCGTGGTTCAGCAGTTGCTTCAGCCGTGAGCTATCGCCGAGAACATTTGCCGGTAGCTCGGGGTCGAGGTCGATAATCAGATCCAGGCTGCGCTCCGCGGCCATATTTCTGAAACTCGACATACTGTCGCCGAGCAGTTCGGCCAGATTGATGATCTCGTGATTGAGTTCGGTTTCCCGGTCGGAAAACTGCAGAGCCTGGCCGGATTCCTCCAACGTTTGCAGCAGTTCGTGGCTGGAGCGCTGCAGGGTTTGGACGTAGTCGCGCTGGCTGGCGTTAAGCCGGCTCTCCGCGAGCATTTCGGTTACTCCCAGGACGGCGCTGAGCGGGGTGCGGATGTCGTGGGTCAGCCTGCCCAGGGTTTCGCTTTTGGCGCGGTCGATTTCTCCCAGCACAGCGATGCGGCGCTTTTCCTCAAGGCGCAGCACGGCGCGCCGATTACTGCGTGCGACCAGCAGCACGTTGTTGCACAGCACCGCACTGACGACACAGAACGACAGCAGCAGATAGATAGGTTCTTCCGGGCTGAGTTGAAAGTAGTAGGCCATGACGCCGACCAGCGCGGCTAGACTGAGCAGGGCGCGCGCCAGTAAATAGGTCAGAATCAGTCGGCTGTAGTGGCGCAAATAGCAGTGGAAGGCGGCAAGCGGAAAGATGGCACTGTTGATGGAAATGACAACGGTGTTGAAAAGTGTGGTGTGCTTGCCGGCGCTAATAATGTTTAACGCGATGGCCACTACATTTGTGGCAACGAGGCCGTAGATAATGGGCTGCCAGAGTCTGCCTCGCTCTTTGGGGTAGATCGGGAACCACAATACAAACAGCAGTTCGATGCTCAGGTTAATTAGGGTCAGGGCTGTCATGGTGTAGCCGGGCCACGGCGGCAGCAAACTGATCCCCGGCCCGAGGTAGCCCATGCTGGTGGCCAGGGTAATCGCAAGAATGCCGCAATACGCGGATAACCAGTAGAACAGGCGCTCCTGATACACATGTGCAGAGGCCAGGGCGAACAGCATAGACAGGATCGTTGCGCCGAACAGCAGAGCATCAATGAACAGTTGCTGGCCGGCCGCGCGGAGTATCTCAACGGTTTCGAACAGGGTCAGGTACAGGCGCTGATCGCGGTCGTTGTTAATCTGCAGATAGCAGTCCATCGTCTCACCGGGCGGCGCGCTGAGTTCAAACAGAATTTGCGGGCGCAGCATTTGCTCGGTGGTCAGGCGAGGAATTTCTTGACCGTTACAGATCAGTTTGGGCTTGGCCAGTGCGCTCGGGCTGAGTTTGAGTACGCGCACGGCTTGCCGGTTGCTGGGGTTGTGTAATTGGAAGTGCAGCCAATACCGGGGAATGTCTGCGCGAAGATGCAGGCTATCGAGGCGCGTGGGACGGAAGAAGGCGGCGTTGCTCCGCTCTTTTAACTCACTGATTTGCAGTGTTCCGTCGGGGTCTTCCAGAATCGCGTAATAGTTTCCGGTATCTGGCAGGTCGGTGGCGGTGATGTCGATAACATCGAGCGCCCGGGAGGGCGCGCTGAATAAGCTGAGCAGAACGGTGACGAGGGCGGCAAGAATAGCACCTGAGCCGCATCGCCACCGCGGCGTTTTCAGCGGCCGGGCCTCAGGCTTTTTCCCTGGCAATGGCGCGGTAGGCGATGTCTTTGCGGTAGTAGGCATCCTTCCACTTTATCTGCTCGATAATCGAATAGGCAAGCGCCTGCGCTTCGCTGACGCTGGCGCCCATTGCCGTGGCGCACAAGACGCGCCCGCCGGCGGTGACCACCGCTTCGTCACGCAACTGGGTGCCAGCGTGAAACACCTTACTTGCATCGGTTTCTGCTGGAATGCCGGTGATCACTTCGCCCTTGGCGTAGTCGCCTGGATAACCCCCTGCGGCCATCACAACGCCGACTGCGGGGCGGCTGTCCCACTCGGCGGTGGTCTTGTCCAGTTCGCCATCAAGGGCGGCCTGGCAGAGCGCAACCAGGTCAGACTGCAGACGCAGCATGATAGGCTGGGTCTCGGGGTCGCCAAAGCGGCAGTTGTATTCGATGACTTTGGGGTGGCCTTCGGGGCTGATCATCAGACCTGCGTAGAGGAAGCCGGTGTAGCGGTTGCCCTCGGCAGTCATGCCCTCTACGGTCGGTACGATCACTTGCTCCATGATGCGCTGGTAGACGGTATCCGTGACCACTGGCGCGGGGGAATAGGCGCCCATGCCTCCAGTGTTCGGGCCGGTGTCTGCATCGCCCACGCGCTTGTGATCCTGACTGGTGGCCATGGGCAGAATATGTTCGCCATCGACCATGACAATGAAGCTGGCTTCTTCGCCTTCCAGAAATTCTTCGATAACCACCCGGCAACCCGCATCGCCAAAGGCATTGCCCGACAACATGTCGCGAACCGCTGCCTCAGCCTGGGCCAGAGTCTCGGCGACAATGACGCCCTTGCCGGCGGCGAGTCCGTCAGCTTTGACAACAATCGGAGCGCCCTTTTCCCGCAGGTAGTCCAGTGCCGGCTCCAGTTCGGTGAAGTTCTGGTAGTCTGCCGTCGGGATTTTCTGGCGGGCCAGAAAATCCTTGGTGAAGGCTTTGGAGCCTTCCAGTTGGGCGGCGCCTTTACTCGGACCGAAGCAGCGCAGGCCGCGCTCGCTGAAAAAGTCGACGACACCATCGACCAGTGGCGCTTCGGGGCCGACAATCGTCAAGCCAACCGCGTTGTTTTCAGCAAAGTCGGCCAGAGCGGCGAAATCACCCACACCGATGGCAACGTTTTCGATTTTGGCGTCCAGTGCGGTGCCGGCGTTGCCCGGAGCAACGTAGACGGTGTCAACCTGGGGAGACTGGGCCGCTTTCCAGGCCAGAGCGTGCTCGCGGCCGCCATTGCCAATAATCAGAATATTCATGGTGTCTCCCTTAGTGCCTGAAGTGACGCATTCCGGTAAATACCATGGCCATGCCGTGCTCGTCGGCGGCGGCAATCACCTCTTCGTCGCGGATTGATCCGCCGGGTTGAATAATGCAGCTGATGCCGACCTTAGCGGCGTTGTCGATACCGTCGCGAAAGGGGAAGAACGCATCGGAAGCCATAACGGCGTTTTCGACTTCCAGGCCGGCGTGCTCGGCCTTGATCGCGGCGATCCGGGCAGAGTTGACGCGGCTCATCTGGCCTGCGCCCACACCGATGGTCTGTCGATTCTTGGCGTAGACGATGGCGGTGGATTTGACGAACTTGGCGACCTTCCAGGCGAAGATCAGGTCGTTAATTTCCGCTTCAGTGGGTTGGCGCTGAGTGACGATTTTCAGGTCGTCTGCGCCAATCATGCCCAGGTCGCGATCCTGAACCAGCAAACCGCCGTTAACCCGCTTGTAGTCGAGTGCCGGCTGGCTCTTGTCCCATTGACCGCAGGCCAGCAGGCGCACATTTTTCTTTTCGGCAACGGCGGCACGGGCCTCGTCGCTGATGCTCGGCGCGATAATGACTTCGACGAACTGGCGGTCGCAAATGGCTTTGGCAGTGGCGCCATCCAGCTCGCGGTTGAAGGCGATAATGCCGCCAAAGGCCGATTCGGGGTCGGTAGCAAAGGCCAGGTCGTAGGCTTCGCCGATGCCGTTCAGTGACACGGCAACACCACAGGGGTTGGCGTGCTTGACGATAACGCAAGCGGGTTTGACGAAGGACTTAACGCACTCCAACGCCGCGTCGGTATCAGCGATATTGTTGTAAGACAATTCCTTGCCCTGCAACTGGGTTGCGGTGGCAATACAGGCTTCGCGGGGAGCGCGCTCGACATAAAATGCCGAATCCTGGTGCGGGTTTTCGCCGTAGCGCATCTCCTGGGCCTTTAGGAACTGGCTGTTGAAGGTGCGGGGGAATTTGTCGCTGCCGCCGGGTACCAGGCGGCCAAAATAGTTGGCGATGGCGCCGTCGTAGGCCGCGGTGTGCTCGTAAGCCTTGATCGCCAGGTCGAAGCGGGTGGCGTGGCTGAGGCTGGCCTCATTGCCGCGCATTTCCTCGAGAATGGCATCGTAGTCGCTGGCGTTGACGACAATGGCGACATCGCGGTGGTTCTTGGCCGCGGCGCGAACCATGGTCGGGCCGCCGATATCGATATTTTCGATGGCATCTTCCAGGCTACAGTCTTCTTTGGCGACGGTGGCTTCAAAGGGGTAAAGATTGACCACCACCATGTCGATGGCGTCGATGCCGTGCTCGGCCATGATGGCGTCGTCGGTGCCGCGGCGACCGAGGATGCCGCCATGCACTTTAGGGTGCAGGGTTTTGACGCGGCCATCCATCATCTCCGGAAACCCGGTGTACTCCGAGACTTCGGTGACAGCGATACCATTTTGTTCCAGCATGCGGTAGGTGCCGCCTGTGGATAGCAGGGCAACGCCCATGCTGCTGAGTTCACGGGCGAAGTCCACCACCCCGGATTTGTCGGAAACGCTGATCAGTGCGCGTTTAATCGTGCGAGCCTGATTGTCGGATGTCATGCCGAAAGTTCTGCCTTATGCTAAGTAAAGAAATAGGGAGCGTACGAATACGGATTACAGCAAGTCGTACTGCTTGAGCTTTTTGCGCAGGGTGCCGCGATTCAGCCCCAGCATTTGTGAAGCCTTAGTCTGGTTGTTGCGGGTATAGCGCATGACTTCTTCAAGAAGCGGCGCTTCTACCTCGGCCAGTACCATATTGTAAACGTCGGTAACTTCCTGGCCGTCGAGGTTGGCCAGGTAAGTGGTCAATGCAATGGCGACACTGTGACGCAGGTTTTTGGCCTGACTGATATCGTCACTCAAAGTGTTGACGCCGCTTTCCGCGGTCTCGGAAGTGCTCAGATTCATGCTGCTGCATCCTGTAAGGTTACGTCGCGCTGTTCAAAGTAGGCCTGAACAGCATCCAGTTGTGCGTTGGCGGAGTCCAGCTGGTTGAAGTAGCTGCGAAATCCGCTGCCGGTGGGTATCTCGTGCCGGCTTTTGTCGGCCTGGTTGCAATCGGCGTCATTTTCGTCAGCCAGATACCAGGCGCAGTGCTTGCGAGCAATTCGCAGGCCCTGATGTTCACCATAAAACTGGTGTAAAGCGCTCAGGTGTCTGAGCAGTACGGCCTGTTTTTCCTGTTGCTCGATTGGCCCCGGCAGTTCGCCCGTAGCCAGATACTGGTTGATTTCCCTGAACAGCCAGGGGCGGCCCTGGGCGCCGCGGCCGATCATTACGCCATCTGCACCGGTGTAGGCCAGCACTTCGGCGGCCTTTTCGGCGCTATCGATGTCGCCATTGGCGAAGACCGGAATACCGACAGCCTGCTTGATGCGGGCTATCGTGTCGTATTCCGCCTCGCCATTAAAGCGGCAGGCGCGGCTGCGTCCATGTACAGCCAGTGATTGAATGCCGATGTCTTCCGCCATGCGAGCAATGTCCACGCCATTGCGCTGCTCTGGCGACCACCCAGTGCGAATTTTCAGGGTGACAGGCACGCTTACCGCATTGACGACGGATTGCAAGATCTCCGCCACCAGCTGGGGCTCGCGCAACAGCGCTGATCCGGCGGCGCGTTTGCACACTTTCTTTACCGGGCAACCCATATTGATATCGATGATATCGGCACCCATTTCCGCGCAGCGTCTGGCTGCATCCGCCATCATGGCCGGTTCGGCACCCGCGATCTGGACTGCGCGCACGCCGTCTTCGTCCGCTGCGAGACGCAGATGGCTTTTGCGGGTGTGCCAGAGTTCGCTGTTGCTGATGAGCATTTCCGACGTGGTCAGTCCTGCGCCAAATTCGCGGCACAGGCGACGGAACGGCAAGTCGCTAATGCCCGCCATCGGCGCCAAAACGGCCCGTGCGGGGAGCTTGTGAGAACCAATATGGATCATCGCCATGCCCCGAGGGAAAAGTCATCGTGGAAAAACAGGGACGCTATGATACTCGCTCAGTTACGGTATCGGAAGACTTGCGATTATAAAATGATCAGTCTGTGACGCGAATATTTATCTGGCAGGTGATGCCTGTCCTGTGCTAGCGGGCCCTCAGGGTTGCAGCAGTGTCAGCTTGTAGTTGACCGCGAGTTCTCCAGGGTCGGCAATTTCAAGGACGATATGGACCGGCTGGCGGCTGTTCAGCTTGGCTGATGCGTCGAGCTCGCCGCTCAGGTATTCGCTGGGGGAGAAAATACGGCTGGCAATCTCGCGATTATTGAGGTCGCTGAAGCGGAGGTAAAGCAGTGGGAAGGCGTTGGCGGTCTCGCCCTGATTGAGCAAAATACTGTCGATGATCAAGGCATCATCCCGGTCGGGGTGTTTTCGTATCAGCAGGTTCTGAGAAATCACCCGTGTGGGGGCGTCGGGGCTCGGGGTGACGCAGTCGAGTTTGAGTTGCGTGCACGCGGTGACAAAGGGTTCCCGATAGGGGCTGGTCATCACCCAGTCGCGCTGCCAGTAAATGAGCTGGCCAATCAGGAGCAACGCTGCCACGCCGTTGAGTAGCAACCAGGGCCCGGAGCGATAGCGCCGTCCCACAGGTTGGTGGTGTTCGAAGTCGTGGCCCACGGTGCTGAGCTTGCTGAGCACTTCCTCGGCATCAATGTCGGCCGCGGTGGCGGTGGCGGTGGCGCCGTCGCCTTGCTCGCTGCTGCGCGGTTCTTGGTCTGTGCTGACGAGATCGTCGTCTACTACTGTTTCGCTGTCGGGGTCAGTAGTTAAGATGACCTCCTCGACCTCCTCGACCTCCTCGACCTCCTCGACCTCCTCGACCTCCTCGACCTCCTCGACCTCCTCGACCTCGTCGGTCGGGAGGGCGTTCGTTTCGCCCGGTGGGTGGGTTTCAGTTTCTAATGCGGCGGTGGCTTGTACAGCGTCGTGAACGTGCTCGGCCTCGGGCTTAGTAGCCTCGGCTGGCGGGCTTGGTTCGTCCGGAGAAAGGCACTCTTCGGCATTAAAGATGTGCATGCAAATGCCGCAGCGCACCAGTCCCTCGGCCTGCAGTAACTGCTCCGCTCGCACCCGAAAGCGCGTGCCGCAGGCTGGGCAGCCAACATTTTGCGTCTCGGAGTGATGCGTTGCTGTCATCTAGACTGGTGTCTTTTGCTGTTGAGTCAGGTCGTGTCGTTGTCGTCGAGTCGCCGGCCAGTCACGCGTAGCCATTCTTCTCGCTGGCCACTTTGCAGATCACCAAACCATTGTGCGTAGCGATCCTGCAGCAGTGTGCCCTGGTTGTGGAGAATACCGGAAAGACAGATTGAATGACCAGCACTCAGATAGCCGGCAAGTTGCGGTGCCAGTTCGATAAGGGGGCCGGCCAGGATGTTGGCTACTACCATATCGGCGTGAAGACCGCTTGGTACCTGCCCTGGGAGATAGCAGGCCAGGCGCTCCTCGGCAATCTGATTGCGCTGGGCGTTGTCCCGGGTGGCAATCAGTGCCTGGGGGTCGTTATCGACGGCGATGACTTTTTCGGCGCCGAGCAGCAAGGCGGCGATACCGAGAATACCCGAGCCGCAGCCGTAGTCAATGACGGTCAGGCCGGTCAGGTCCTGCTGATCCAGCCACTGCAGGCAGAGCCAGGTGGTGGGGTGGGTGCCAGTGCCAAAGGCCAGACCGGGGTCCAGCAGCAGGTTTACTGCATTGGGTTCCACTGGTTCGCGCCAACTGGGGCAGATCCACAATCGCTCTCCACATTGAATGGGTTGGTAGCTGTCCATCCATTCGCGGATCCAGTCGCGGTCCTCGAGAATTTCGCAGCGCAGTGGCGGCAGCGGTGCCTCGTAGCGGGCGGCGAGTTCCAGTAACAGGGCGTCGGTATTGATGTCGGCGCTGAACAGGCCGGTGACCCGGGTCTGTTGCCAGACTGGGGTTTCACCCACGCCGGGTTCGTATACGGGTTGGTCGGCGCTGTCTTCCATGGTGACGGCGGCGGCGCCGACATCCATCAAGGCGTCTTCCAGTGCCGAGGCGGATTCCGGAGTGGCCTCAAGTCTGAGTTGCAACCAGCTCATCGGTTACAGCTTCAGCTTCTTTTCGAGGTAGTGAATGCTAACGCCGCCCTCGCGGAAAGCGCTGTCACGAACCAGGTCTTTATGCAGCTCGGTGTTGGTGCGAATGCCGTCGACGACCAGTTCGTCCAGAGCGTTGCGCATGCGATCCAGCGCCTGTTTGCGGTCGTCACCCCAGGTGATGATTTTGGCAATCATTGAGTCGTAGTGGGGTGGCACCATATAGCCGCTGTACAGGTGTGAATCGACCCTGACGCCCAGGCCACCCGGGGGGTGGTAGTGCTTGATGGTGCCGGGGCAGGGCATGAAGGTTTTGGGATCTTCCGCATTGATCCGGCATTCAAAGGCGTGGCCTTTAATTTTGATGTCGTCCTGAGTGAGGCTCAGTTTTTCGCCGCCGGCGACTTTGAGTTGCTCTTTGATCAGGTCGACGCCGGTGACCATCTCGCTGACCGGGTGTTCGACCTGGATGCGGGTGTTCATCTCGATAAAGAAGAACTGGCCGTTTTCGTACAGGAATTCAAAGGTGCCCGCGCCGCGATAGTTGATCTTTTTACAGGCTTCTACGCAGGACATGGCGACGTCGTTGCGGACGTCATTGGGAATGCCCGGTGCAGGCGCTTCTTCCAGCACTTTTTGATGGCGGCGCTGCAGAGAACAGTCGCGGTCGCCAAGGTGGATGGCGTTGCCCTGGCCGTCGGCAAGTACCTGAATTTCTACATGACGGGGGTTTTCGAGGAATTTTTCAATATATACCGTATCGTCACCGAAGGCGGCTTTGGCTTCTGATTGGGTGACGTAGACAGCATTGAGCAGCGCCGCTTCGCTGTGTACTACGCGCATACCGCGACCACCGCCACCTGCAGCGGCTTTGATGATCACCGGGTAGCCGATACGCCGCGCCACGGCCATGGTGTGGTCGTTGTCGCTGGTGATCGGTCCGTCTGAGCCGGGCACAGTGGGGACGCCGGCCTCTTTCATCGCTTTGATCGCTGACACCTTGTCACCCATCATGCGAATAACGTCGGGCTCCGGGCCAATGAAGACGAAGCCACTTTTTTCGACCTGTTCGGCAAAGGCGGCGTTTTCGGCGAGAAAGCCGTATCCCGGGTGAATGGCGACCGCGTCAGTGATCTCCGCGGCGCTGATAATGGCGGGGATATTAAGGTAGCTTTCTGTCGATGGCGCGCCACCGATGCACACCGATTCGTCGGCGAGTCTTACGTGCATCAGGTCGCGGTCGGCCTTGGAGTGCACGGCCACGGTCTTGATGCCCATCTCCTTACAGGCGCGCAGAATCCGCAGCGCGATTTCGCCGCGGTTTGCTATAACGACTTTTTTGAGCATGTCGAGTCCAATCCTCTATATGATGTACTGCACCTGTTTAGACGATAGTGATCATAGCCTGGTCAAATTCGACCGGCTGGGCGTCTTCCAGGAGGATGGCTTCCACGACGCCGGATTTATCGGCTTCGATCTGGTTCATCATTTTCATGGCTTCAACAATACAGATAACGTCGCCGACTTTGACGTGCTGGCCAACTTCGACAAACGCCGGTGAGCCCGGAGAGGGCGAGCGATAGAAGGTGCCGACCATGGGCGATTTGATCACGTGGCCGGAAATTTCTTTTTCCGCCGCTGGTGTAGCCTCTGCGGGCGCTGCTGCGACAGGCGCCGCAGCGGGAACAGGCGCCGGTGCGGCCTGTTGAATGTACTGAGTGGGAATCGCAGCTGCGCCGCTATTGCGGCTGATGCGGACTGACTCCTCACCTTCCTTGATTTCGAGTTCGTCGATATTGGACTCTTCGAGTAGCTCAATCAGTTTTTTAACTTTTCTGATGTCCATAGTCACTCTCTATTTTTAATGGTTGATGCCCGCATGACACGGGCTGACAGTGTGTAATTAATCGCCAAGCTGGCTACAGGCAGCCTGTAGTGCCAGCAGATATCCTTGGGGGCCAAGGCCGCAAATAACGCCGCGGGCTATGTCCGAGAAGTACGAGTGGTGACGAAATGCTTCACGTTGGTGAACATTCGACAGGTGTACTTCAATAAAGGGGATGTCCACCGCGAGCAGTGCATCACGTAGTGCCACACTGGTGTGGGTGAAGGCCGCAGGGTTGAAAATAATAAAATTGATCCCTTCAGGTCGAGCCTGGTGGATGCGTTCAATAAGCTCGTATTCGGCGTTGCTTTGCAGACATTGTAAGTGGTGGCCTGCTGCCTTTGCGGCCTGTTGCAGAGCGGTATCGATATCCGCCAGGGTGTCGCTACCGTACACGCCGGGTTCACGGCTGCCGAGGAGGTTTAGATTGGGGCCGTGAAGTACGAGTATTGAAGCCATGGAACCGGTGTTGTTGTCCGTCAAAGGGATAGATGAACAGATTGTGCACTAAAACCCAAATGCTGTCCAAGGGATAATGTGAAATTTTTAAGATACCTGCTTGATCCGTGCAATATTCCAGAACTTTGCGGGGAGTTCGCGGCAATGTTTGTGTTCAGTGTTAACACTTTTTTGTTCATCACTGTTGTGTAATAGCTTCCATGACGATGGATTTGCTCAGGATTTGCGGCAGAATGTGGGCGGCGGATTCGGGCTTTGCTGGGTAGTACAAATAGAGTGGTACGCCATTGCGCTGATAGTCCCCGAGCAGCTTGGTAATGGCCGGG